>NZ_JAUYVX010000049.1:0-514 GCF_030688925.1 Oceanobacter sp. 3_MG-2023 | reverse complement strand
ACAGCGCCGAATCTTTTTGTCAAGCGTTTATTTTCAAAAACTTCTTTAAAAACAACTACTTACCATTGAAAGTTGATCGATCTTGCCGACCACTTCCCGAATCAAGGTGGCGAATAATACACTGATAAATCAGTAATTCAACCCTTAAATCCGTTTTTTCTGATTGGCGGTTCGAATCCAAAGGATGCGTGGCCAAACCAGAACTGAAGCTGACTTATTCAGCACCTTATATATAGCTACATAGCACTCGCGACTGCCCACACACAGAACCAGGCAACATCGCCAAAACAATGGCAACACCGGAACCGGCAAGCACCCCCCTGATCTTGGAGAGTGACAACACAAACAGAGCAAGAGCCTCATCAGACAGGCATAAAAAAACCGACTCAATGGCCGGTTTCTTTAACAATGGGATGATGTACTGATCAAATTTGTTGAAATGGTTGCGGGAGCAGGATTCGAACCTACGACCTTCGGGTTATGAGCCCGACGAGCTACCAGACTGCTCCATCCC
>NZ_JAUYVX010000048.1:0-587 GCF_030688925.1 Oceanobacter sp. 3_MG-2023 | reverse complement strand
TTATTGACCGCCAGGGTAACGGCCTGATTGGTAAAGTTACCAGCTCCGTCGGTAGCGGTGACAGTAAAGCTGTAGCTTGGTTTGGTCTCGTAATCAGCGTCGGCCAATAAGGTGACTTCACCGGTGGCTGGGTTGACGCTGAAATACGCAGCATCGTCGCCAGAGAGCGAGAAACTCACACCATCGGAAATATCAGCAGAGTCATCAGCAATCGCGGTATACACCACCTGCCCGGCACCGCTGTTTTCATCAATCGCAGTGGCGGTATCACCAGACGTAATCGTCGGTGCCACTTCATCCAGATCATTGACCGCCAAGGTGACGGTCTGATCAGTGAAGTTACCAGCCCCATCGGTGGCGGTGACGGTAAAGCTGTAGCTGGACTTGCTTTCGTAATCAGCGTCGGCCAACAAAGTCACTTCACCGGTGCTGGCATCAATCGAGAAATATGCCGCATCGTCGCCTGAGAGCGAGAAAGTCACACCATCAGAGATATCTGTGGAGTCATCCGCGGTGGCGGTATAAATCACACTGCCCGCACCGCTGTTTTCATCGATGGCAGTCGCGGTATCACCAGAGGTAATCGT
>NZ_JAUYVX010000047.1:0-701 GCF_030688925.1 Oceanobacter sp. 3_MG-2023 | reverse complement strand
ATGGCTAAGGCAACGTTTGAACGTTCCAAACCCCACGTAAACGTAGGTACTATTGGTCACGTTGACCATGGTAAAACCACTCTGACAGCGGCTCTGACTCGCGTATGTGCTGAAGTATGGGGCGGCGCAGCCGTTGCATTCGACGGTATCGACAACGCACCAGAAGAGCGTGAGCGTGGTATCACTATCTCAACTTCTCACGTTGAGTACGAATCTCCAAGCCGTCACTACGCCCACGTAGACTGCCCAGGACACGCGGATTATGTGAAAAACATGATCACCGGTGCTGCGCAAATGGACGGTGCTATCCTGGTATGTGGTTCTACTGACGGCCCAATGCCTCAGACTCGTGAACACATCCTGCTGTCCCGTCAGGTTGGCGTACCTTACATCGTCGTTTTCCTGAACAAGGCAGACCTGCTGGCTGAAGACTGCGGTGGCGCAGACTCAGAAGAATACGCAGAGATGCTGGAACTGGTTGAAATGGAACTGCGTGACCTGCTGTCTGAATACGACTTCCCAGGTGACGACACACCAATCATCCCGGGTTCTGCCCTGATGGCCCTGAACGGCCAGGATGACAACGAAATGGGTACTACTGCGGTTAAAACCCTGGTAGAAACTCTGGATTCCTACATCCCAGAGCCAGAGCGTGCGATCGATGGTGACTTCATCATGCCAATCGAAGACGTATTCTCTAT
>NZ_JAUYVX010000046.1:0-702 GCF_030688925.1 Oceanobacter sp. 3_MG-2023 | reverse complement strand
CACGCCATCAGAAATATCAGCAGAGTCATCCGCAGTGGCGGTATACACCACTTGCCCAGCACCAGAGTTTTCATCGACCGAGGTGGCGGTATCACCAGAGGTAATCGTCGGCGCGATTTCATCCAGGTTATTGACCTCCAAGGTGACGGACTGGCTATCTTGTAAACCCGCACCATCGGTGGCGGTGACGGTAAAGCTGTAGCTGGCTTTAGTTTCGTAATCGGCATCCGCCAACAAAGTGACTTCACCAGTGGCTGAGTTGATGCTGAAATACGCCGCATCGTCGCCTGAGAGCAAGAAGCTCACTCCACTGGATATATCCGCTGAATCATCGACAGCAGCGGTATATACCACTTGCCCCGCACCAGAGTTTTCATCGATGGCAGTGGCCGTCGCGCCAGAGGTAATCGTCGGTGCCACTTCATCCAGGTTATTGACTGCTAAAGTAACGATTTGATCGGTATGGTTACCCGCCCCATCGGTAGCGATTACAGTAAAGTTGTAACTTGGTTTGGTCTCGTAATCAGCGTCGGCCAATAAGGTGACTTCACCGGTGCTGGCATCAATCGAGAAGTACGCCGCATCTGCACCCGACAGACTGAAAGTGACTCCATCAGAAATATCAGCAGAGTCATCAGCGGTGGCGGTATACACCACAGTACTGGCACCGCTATTTTCATCGATGGCAGTCGCGGTATCACC
>NZ_JAUYVX010000045.1:0-736 GCF_030688925.1 Oceanobacter sp. 3_MG-2023 | reverse complement strand
CGTGTGAGCACTTAGCTGAGATGGCTGAAGTATCGTTTAAGGAGGTGATCCAGCCCCAGGTTCCCCTAGGGCTACCTTGTTACGACTTCACCCCAGTCATGAATCACTCCGTGGTAAACGTCCTCCCGAGGGTTAGACTATCTACTTCTGGAGCAACCCACTCCCATGGTGTGACGGGCGGTGTGTACAAGGCCCGGGAACGTATTCACCGTGACATTCTGATTCACGATTACTAGCGATTCCGACTTCACGGAGTCGAGTTGCAGACTCCGATCCGGACTACGACCAGCTTTGTGGGATTAGCTCCACCTCGCGGCATTGCAACCCTCTGTACTGGCCATTGTAGCACGTGTGTAGCCCTACTCGTAAGGGCCATGATGACTTGACGTCGTCCCCGCCTTCCTCCGGTTTGTCACCGGCAGTCTCCTTAGAGTCCCCAACTGAATGATGGTAACTAAGGACAAGGGTTGCGCTCGTTACGGGACTTAACCCAACATTTCACAACACGAGCTGACGACAGCCATGCAGCACCTGTCTCAGTGTTCCCGAAGGCACCAATCCATCTCTGGAAAGTTCACTGGATGTCAAGAGTAGGTAAGGTTCTTCGCGTTGCTTCGAATTAAACCACATGCTCCACCGCTTGTGCGGGCCCCCGTCAATTCATTTGAGTTTTAACCTTGCGGCCGTACTCCCCAGGCGGTCTACTTATCGCGTTAGCTTCGTTACCAAGAGAACA
>NZ_JAUYVX010000043.1:0-1013 GCF_030688925.1 Oceanobacter sp. 3_MG-2023 | reverse complement strand
GTGTGGTTACCGGCCCCATCGGTGGCGGTGACGGTAAAGCTGTAGCTTGGTTTGGTTTCGTAATCAGCATCCGCCAACAAGGTGACTTCACCGGTGCTGGCATCGATCGAGAAATACGCTGCATCGTCGCCAGAGAGCGAGAAGGTCACACCATCCGAAATATCGGCAGAGTCATCAGCGACAGCGGTATACACCACTTGCCCAGCACCTGAGTTTTCATCGATCGAGGTGGCGGTATCACCAGAGGTAATCGTCGGTGCGACTTCATCGAGGTTATTGACCGCCAGGGTGACGGTTTGATCGGTATGGTTACCCGCCCCATCGGTGGCGGTGACAGTAAAGCTGTAGCTGGACTTGCTCTCATAATCCGCATCCGCCAACAAGGTGACTTCGCCTGTAGCAGAGTTGATGCTGAACAGTGACGCATCTGTACCAGACAACGAATAAACCGCCGTCGCGTCATCGGTCGCTGCGGTGTAAATAATCGAGCTGGCACCAGAGTTTTCATCAATGGCATCAGCCAACGTGCCGGAGTTAAATACCGGTCCTGACTCATCCAGATCATTCACATCCAGCGTCACAGCCTGATCAGTGAAGTTACCAGCCCCATCGGTGGCGGTGACGGTAAAGCTGTAGCTTGGTTTGGTCTCGTAATCAGCGTCGGCCAACAAAGTCACTTCGCCGGTGGCGGAGTTGATGCTGAAGTACGCGGCATCGTCGCCAGAGAGCGAGAAGGTCACACCATCAGAGATATCGGCAGAGTCATCAGCGGCCGCGGTATACACCACCTGTCCGGCACCAGAGTTTTCATCGATCGAGGTAGCTGTCGCACCAGACGTAATCGTCGGCGCTGCTTCATCGAGGTTATTCACCGCCAGCGTGACGGCTTGGTCTGTATGGTTACCGGCCCCATCGGTGGCAGTGACTACAAATGAATAGCTGGCTTTGGCTTCGTAATCGGCATCGGCCAACAAAGTAACTTCGCCAGTTACAGCATCGATCGATAAGTACGC
>NZ_JAUYVX010000042.1:0-1020 GCF_030688925.1 Oceanobacter sp. 3_MG-2023 | reverse complement strand
CCTCGAACGGTGACTTGTCACCGGCGGAGCATGAGAAATTAGCCAATTAATGTGTCCGGTTTTGTTGACCAGAACAGAGCCACGAAGAGAAATCACTAGAGTTCCATCTGAATCTGTGTGAATCCCGGCAAAATCTGAGTTTTTACTCGCAAGCGTCCTAAGGCGATCGTCATAATCCGCCCAAGCTGTAGCATCACATACGAGAAAAGAAAGTAATATCCCTATCAAATTTTTCATTCATATATCCTTATTAGTCACAGTTAGTGTATGTATATTGCTCATTAAGAACAATATTGCTTGGATTGGTGTTTATTTTGTAAAACTCATAATTATATTCTGGATTCAATACGTCATCACAGACCAGCGCAGAATCCACACAATTTATTTCATATTCTACACTGGTTGTCAGAGTATCTTTTTCATCAAGTTCGGCGGTCAGTGATTTCAAAGTAGCATTTGAAGCACACTCGCTCGTCGATGTTTCACCATCGTAGAAAAGAATAACAACAGAATCGCTGAAATCGACATCTGGAATATCTTCAGAAGAAATTGCTGACCAAGAATCCTCGAAATCTGCAGAGCCAAGTACTCTAATCGAGCGACCTTCACCAAGAATGTTGTAGCCTGTATCTCCATATCCTATTTGCTCATAGGAAATAGCGTCTGTAGCACTACCCGAATCTGAAGATGCTCCACATCCAGCTAAACCAATCGATAACGCCAGTAACATTGCTTTCATCTTAAATCCTTTTCTCAGTAAGTATTGATAACGAAAATAATTATCAACAACTGTTAAATCAATGACTGTTTGTAAGGATTTGTCATTGCGAACATAGATTGTGATGCTTATCAATAAAACCATTTCATTGCACACAATGCTTATCACTTATTTTGAGAAATTTTCACTCAATAATATTTTTCTCAAATAATTTGAGAGCTTACACCGCCACCGCCGACCAGCGCCACCCCGGACGCCGTATGGTGCGGTGCCCGGAACGGCCGTTGACGCCAGCGTTCCAG
>NZ_JAUYVX010000041.1:0-1067 GCF_030688925.1 Oceanobacter sp. 3_MG-2023 | reverse complement strand
GTCACGGTTTGGTCGGTATGGTTACCAGCTCCATCGGTGGCGGTGACAGTAAAGCTGTAGCTTGGTTTGGTTTCGTAATCGGCATCCGCCAACAACGTCACTTCGCCGGTGGCTGAATTAATGCTGAACAGCCCTGCATCATCCCCTGAGAGGCTATAAACCGCCGTCGCGTCGTCCGTGGTCGCGGTGTAAATCACCGTGTTTTCACCGGAGTTTTCGTCAATGGCGGTCGCTGTTGAACCAGATGTAAATGCCGGTGCCACTTCATCCAGATCATTCACATCCAGCGTCACGGCTTGGCTATTTTGTAAACCCGCGCCGTCGGTGGCTGTAACAGTAAAGCTGTAGCTGGATTTGGTCTCATAGTCCGCATCGGCCAACAAGGTAACGTCACCTGTGGCTGAGTTGATGCTGAAGTACGCCGCATCGTCGCCAGAGAGCGAGAAAGTCACACCTCCAGAAATATCCGCGGAATCATCGGCCGTCGTGGTATACACCACTTGCCCAGCACCTGAGTTTTCAGCGATCGCAGTAGCCGTCGCGCCGGAAGTAATCGTTGGCGCGATTTCGTCGAGGTTGTTTACATCGAGTGTAACCAGTTGATCGGTATGGTTACCGGCTCCGTCGGTAGCGGTGACAGTAAAGCTGTAGCTGGACTTGGTCTCGTAATCGGCATCCGCCAACAAGGTCACTTCGCCGGTGGCTGAGTTGATGCTGAAATACGCTGCATCGTCGCCTGAGAGCGAGAAAGCCACGCCATCAGAGATATCTGCGGAGTCATCGGCAGTCGCGGTATAAATCACACTACCGGCACCGCTGTTTTCATCGATCGCGGTAGCCGTCGCGCCAGAAGTAATGCTTGGCGCTGCTTCATCCAGGTTATTAACCACCAGGGTAACGGCTTGGTCCGTGTGGTTACCGGCGCCATCTGTCGCTGTGACAGTAAAGCTGTAGCTTGGTTTGGTTTCGTAGTCGGCATCCGCCAATAACGTCACTTCGCCTGTAGCGGAGTTGATGCTGAACAGTGACGCATCTGTACCAGACAACGAATAAACCGCCGTCGCGTC
>NZ_JAUYVX010000040.1:0-1566 GCF_030688925.1 Oceanobacter sp. 3_MG-2023 | reverse complement strand
GCTGCTTCATCGAGGTTATTGACCGCCAGGGTGACAGTTTGATCGGTATGGTTACCCGCCCCATCGGTGGCGGTGACTACAAATGAATAGCTGGACTTGCTCTCGTAATCAGCGTCGGCCAACAAAGTCACTTCGCCGGTGGCCGAGTTAATGCTGAACAAAGCAGCATCAGCCCCCGAGAGGCTATAAACCACCGCTGCGGCATCGTCTGTCGTTGCGGTGTAAATCACCGCGTTCTCACCAGAGTTTTCGTTAATCGCGGTGGCGGTGGTCGCGGAGGTGAAAACCGGGGCCTGGGTATCGATTTGATAACTGGCGCTGATGACGTCGCTGGTCGGTTGGTTACCCACCGCATCGGTATAGCCGCTGCTCAGGTAAATCCGGTTATCATCGCTGCTGATGTTGTCGGAGGGAGTCAGTGTGGCGGTCCAGGTGGTGCCGCCGTCGGTGCTGATGAGGTTGGAGAAGGTGGCGTTGTCTGCCGACAGATCTTCCAGGCCGAATCCGGTCACGGCTTCATGGAAGCGGATGGTGACCGTGGCGGTTTCTCCAACCGCCAGTACATGGGTTGAGAGGTCGATACTCGCCACCGGTGCCACGGTATCCACCTGGATCGAGATGCTGGCCTCCAGGTTGTCGGCACCCACGGCCGGGGCATTGTTCACCAGGTCGGTCCATTCGCCACCGATTTGTATCCGGGTACCAGAGTCTTCCGTGTTGTCCGCCGGTGTGTAGGTTGCAGTCCAGGTGACTCCGCCGTCGGTGGTGGTCACGGTGCTGAGGCTGCCGCTGTCCAGTGTGATATCGGCATTACTGAAGCCGATCACGGCTTCACTGAAAGTAAAGGTGACGACGGTATGCTCTCCAGCCGCCAGATCGCTGCGATCGACATCGATACGGAGTGTCGGACGACTGATTTCCTGCTCAATATAGATGGGCAAGCGGGCGTCGCCGTTAACGCTGACGGTCAGTGGCCAGTTCCCGTCCCCCAGCTCTTCCAGCAGGTCTGCCGGGAGGGTGATCGATGCGTAGCCATCGGAGACCATGGCCACCGTCGCGGTGACATCGTAGTTCAGGTCGCCCAGGGTGATACTGATGAGGTCTCCGACGGCCACCTGTTTCAGGGTGACGACGGTACCATCCTCAGCTTCATCGGCCAGTAGTCCGTCGCGGGCTTCCGTGACAACCGGCGCCAGGGCGATCACCGATTGGCTGTCCAGCACGCCGCTGTACGGGCCACTTTCAAACAGGGCCAGGCCCGCTTGCAGCAGGGCGATGCCATGAGTGGAGATCAGGGCCACGCCGTCAACGATCGAGACCTCTGCCAGCAGGGCTTCCAGAGTGGCAGCAACACTGCCCTGAAACTCGTCCAGACCGGATAGGGCCACCAATAAATCACCGTACGCTTCGGCGGTATTGAGGCCGTCCTCCTGGTTAAACTCGTCTTCGGTGATCGCGGTGACATCACCAAGCAGGTCGGATAACTGGAACAGGGTCGCCAGAGTCTGATTGATGGCCAGCATATCGCTGGTTAAGGGCGTACTGGACAGGCTGTCAGCACTGATA
>NZ_JAUYVX010000004.1:0-257724 GCF_030688925.1 Oceanobacter sp. 3_MG-2023 | reverse complement strand
CATTTCGCTGCATTCGTCGCCTTGCCCTGAACAACGGCAACACTCGCGCAGAGCCGTGCAGGATTAAATGGATGTCCACCATAGGCAGCTTCTTCACACCTCACCAAACGCGCCACAAGCATCACGATTTATGGCAATTCAGAATGATCAGACAGCCGTTGGCATTTTTCTTGAATGTTTACTTTCTGAAATCTGTCGACGCTTTGGCTCGACCATGTGCATTGCCGGTACCAGCGTAGGTACCGCTCATCATTGTTTTACTGTTGTGCAAACAGAGCATTGGCGCTCACTGACTTATGTCAGTGGGCGCTTTTTTTTTGCGTATTGGAAAGCCCTTATGACCCAGACTCACAGCACCGCCAGCATTACCCACACCACTTGCCCCTATTGCGGCGTAGGCTGTGGCGTAACCGTCCGTCAGCATGGCAATGTGCTCTCACCGGTATCCGGTGACATACAACATCCTGCCAATGCTGGCCGCCTGTGCGTCAAAGGGTCTTCATTACATGAAACCGTCGACCAGATTGACCGGCTGCTTTATCCCACGGTATTGGGTAAACGTACCAGCTGGGACAACAGCCTCAATCTGGTGGCCGACAAAATGCAGCAAGTCATTCATGATCACGGCCCGGATGCCGTAGCCATTTATGCGGCCGGACAAATCCTGACGGAAGACTATTACGTTGCCAACAAACTGATGAAGGGGTTTATCGGCAGCAGCAACCTGGATACCAATTCCCGCCTTTGCATGGCATCTGCCGTGGTTGCCCACAAGCGGGCTTTTGGCTCCGATACCGTGCCCGGCTGTTACGACGATCTCGAAGAAGCCGACCTGTTGATTCTGGTCGGCAGCAATGCCGCCTGGGCACATCCGATTCTGTTTCAACGTATCGCTGCCGCCAAGCAGGCCCGCCCCGAGATGAAAGTAGTGGTCATTGACCCACGCCGCACCGCCACCTCTGACCTGGCCGACTTGCAGTTATCGCTTCGTCCCGGCAGCGATGCCCTGCTGTTTAACGCCCTGCTGTGCTGGCTGAGTGATTACGATGCCCTCGACCACGATTTTATCCAGCAACACTCGGAAGGCTTTGCCAGTACATTACAAGCAGCGCGCGACAGCACCCCGGACTCATTGCAGGAATGCGCCCAACAACTGGGCCTGGACAAACACGATCTGGAAACATTTTTTCAATGGTTTGCCAGCACCGCCAAAACCGTCAGCGTTTTTTCACAAGGCATTAACCAAAGCAGCAGCGGCGTCGACAAGGGTAATGCCATTATTAATGCCCACCTCGCCACCGGACGGATCGGCAAACCCGGCGCCACTCCCTTTTCCGTCACCGGGCAGCCCAATGCCATGGGCGGCCGTGAAGTCGGTGGGCTGGCCAACCAGCTGGCAGCGCATATGGATTTTTCTGCCCCGGAGGTCGACCGGGTACGGCGCTTCTGGCAGGCTCCCAACGTTGCCACTCGCCCGGGCCTTAAAGCCATTGAGCTGTTTGATGCCGTCAAGCGCGGCGATATCAAATTCCTCTGGATCATCTCCACCAACCCGCTGGTCAGCATGCCGGATGCCGATGACGTCAAGGCCGCCCTGGCCCGTTGCGAACTGGTGGTCGTCTCTGACTGCATGGCCAATACCGACACCACGGCCGCCGCCCATGTGTTATTACCCGCCGCCAGCTGGGGAGAGAAAAACGGCACCGTCACCAATTCCGAACGCTGTATCTCCCGCCAGCGCAGTTTCTTGAGCCCTGCCGGGGAAGCCAAACCGGACTGGTGGATACTGGCCCAGGTCGCTCAGCGCCTGGGATTCGAAAAAGCCTTTGACTACCAGCACCCAGCCGAGATTTTTGACGAATACAGCCGCCTGACCGGCTTTGAAAATAACGGTGAACGCGACCTCGACCTGTCTGGCCTGAGCGGCCTGAGCCGGAGCCAGTACGATGCCATGGCCCCCACACAATGGCCGGTCAATCGCCAGTACCCACAAGGCCGCAAACGCTTTTTTGACGACCAGCGGTTTTACACCCCCAGCCAGAAGGCCCAATTTATTGCAATCACCGCGGCACTGCCCGCCTCCCGCCATCAGGATGGCAGCCTGATCATGAACACCGGCCGGGTACGCGACCACTGGCACACCATGACCCGCACGGCAAAATCAGCCCGACTGGCGCAACATATTCGGGAACCTTATGTGGATATTCATCCAGACGACGCCAAGCGCCTGACATTGGTCGATGGTGCCCTGGCCCGCATCAGTAATCACCGGGGGAAAATACTGCTGCGCACCAATATCACCACTAACCAGCGAGCGGGAGAAATCTTTGTTCCGATGCACTGGACCAGCCGCTACGCCAGCGCCGCCCGCATGGGCGTATTAATCGATAAAAGCTGTGACCCGTTTTCCGGCCAGCCAGAACTGAAATACACCGGTGTCGAAGCCGAACCTTTCCCGACCGCCTGGCAGGGCATGATACTCAGCCGCCATGACCTCGGCGCCGTTCCTTGTGACTATTGGGTGTACGGCCTCAACGACGGCTGTCACGGCTATGAAATCGGCGGTAACCAGCCTCTTGAACAGATACAAGACTGGGCACAACAGCAACTCCCCGACGCCGAATGGCTGACCCTGCATGACCCGGACACCCAACATATGCGGCTACTGGCGATTGTGGATCAACAACTGGCGCTGGTACTGTTTGTTCATCAGGATCAGGCCATTGGCACCCGCCAGTGGCTGGTGGAACAGTTTGCCCAGACCAGCCTGACCATTACGGAGCGTAAAGCGCTGCTGGCCGGACGCCCCCTAGAAGGTGTCGTTGATCAGGGGCGTATTGTCTGCTCCTGTTTCGGTATTGGTGAAAACACCATTCGTGACGCTATTCGCAGTGGCTGTCACTCCGCTGACCAACTGGGTGACACGCTGAAATGTGGCACCAACTGTGGCAGCTGTGTACCAGAACTGAAGGCCCTGATTCAAGACACCCACAGCGAGTGCAGTTAATCTGGACGACCTTGTTCAGCTTTTGGTCGATTTGGGAATCAGCTTCAGTAATGCCCGACCCTCGTCATCGGTCAAGAGCAGCCAGGTATCATGTAACCAGCGGTACTGACTGGCTCCCTGTAAGGCCGCCAAAAATCTCTGTTCCTGCATCATCAGGGCCGGAGCACAGGCTTTGCGGGTACTGATCAGTTGATCAAAACGGATATCACCATTATCCAGCTGCTGCCAGCGCCCGGAGTACTGATTGCAGCCGGAGGAACCACTCACCTGGCCATCCATCCCAAAATTCACGGTAATCATGGAGTAATCGATGATGCCGCCCTGGTTAATATCCTCCACCTGCCATTCAAGCGCCGATGCCAGACTGGTTGACGCCGATGCCACAGCGTCTTGCTGACCAGCCGTGGAATCGTTACTGACAGAGGCAGGGACTGGACTCTGACTGCTGCAAGCCCCCAAAGCGGCAACCATTATTATTGAGGAACATAGCCTAACGATCGTTTTCACAGCGACTCCCGATACCTTTTGTCAGTAAATTGAAAAGACCGATTATGACCGATACCATCCAGAAAATATCCGGATTATATAACCGCGACCATGATCAAATCAGCGCCCATGCCGTTGAGGCAACAGTGTCGGGGGGTATATCGAGGGTACGTCGAGCCAACATCGCAAGCAGACCTGTGGAACTCCAGTTCAGCCCAAACGACGGATGCGTGATACTTTTGTGTCATTCTTGTGCCCGAAAGTGATCACCACCTCTAAGGTTATTCCTAAAACAACTTAAAACTATCCCTTTTAATACTTGAGGGAAATAATAGAAGTTTGGGATAATACGCCCCCTGATTTTCAGGCTTGGCTACTTTTTAATCACAGCGGAGCAACCACTGCATGACCGAGTATTTACTGATTCTGGTCAGTACCATTCTGGTAAACAACTTTGTACTGGTACAGTTTCTCGGTTTGTGTCCATTTATGGGCGTTTCCAACAAGCTGGAAACCGCCATCGGCATGGGTGCCGCAACCACCTTTGTGCTGACACTGGCCTCGCTGTGCAGTTATCTGGTGTACACCTTCCTGCTGGTGCCACTGGAGCTGGTATACCTGAAAACCATCAGCTTTATTATGGTGATTGCCGTCGTTGTCGGTTTTACCGAATTGGCTATTCGGAAAACCAGCCCATTGCTGTATCGGGTTTTGGGTATATTCCTGCCCCTTATTACCACCAACTGCGCCGTTCTGGGCGTCGCCTTGCTGAACATCAAACGCGATAACAGTCTGGTTGAATCCATCCTTTATGGCTTTGGCGCTGCGGTTGGCTTCTCTCTGGTTATGGTGCTGTTTGCCGCCATGCGTGAACGTATTGCGGTCGCGGATGTACCCAAACCTTTTCAGGGATCGGCCATTGCCATGGTCACCGCCGGTTTGATGTCACTGGCATTTATGGGATTCACCGGCCTGGTCAGCATCTGACCAGAACGAACAAGGCACTACTATGACAACAGTTCTGATTGCAGTAACCGTACTGGCGATTCTGGCCCTGATTTTTGGTGCCATTCTTGGTTTTGCGGCAGTACGTTTCAAGGTTGAAGGCAACCCCATCGTTGACCAGATCAACGACCTGCTGCCGCAAACCCAATGTGGCCAGTGCAGTTACCCTGGCTGCAAGCCTTACGCCGAAGCCATTGCCAACGGCGAGAAAATCAACAAGTGTCCTCCCGGTGGCGAGGGTACGATTCAGTCTCTGGCGGATTTACTTGGTGTTGAGCCAGAACCACTGGATGCCGAACACGGTGCTGAAAAAGCCCTGCCCACCGTCGCGGTTATTCGTGAAGCCGAATGTATCGGCTGCACCAAGTGTATCCAGGCTTGCCCGGTAGACGCCATTATTGGTGCCGCCAAACAAATGCACACCGTCGTTGCAACAGAATGTACCGGCTGTGATTTGTGTGTTGAGCCGTGCCCGGTGGACTGCATCGATATGGTGCCGTTAACACCGACGACCAACACCTGGTATTGGCAAGCACCCACCCCCGGGGTTGAGTTGATTGCAACCGATCGTCAGCCCAATACCCACGACACCAGCAGTAATGACCACAAAGGACAAGCCGCATGACCCATCAGATTCAGCTGCACAGCTTTGATGGGGGCATTCACCCGGCAGAAAACAAACAGCAAAGCACCCGCACACCGATTCGCCCTGCACCACTGCCCGCCCTGCTGACGCTGCCACTGGGCCAACATATCGGCGCACCGGCAGTGCCTTGCGTTGCTGTCGGTGAACGCGTTCTTAAAGGTCAGCTTGTCGCGCACGCAGATGGTTTTGTCAGCGTGCCCCTGCATGCGCCCACTTCCGGTACGGTGGTGGCGATTGAAGACCGGCCGGTTCCCCACGCTTCTGGCTTGACCGCGCTTTGTCTGATCATCGAGCCGGATGGCCAGGAACAGTGGATCGACCACCAAAGCCTGCTGGATGAACTGGGGGTCACGTCTATTGAAGATATCGCCGCCAGTGATCTGGTTGAGCGTATTCGTGGCTGCGGTATCGCTGGTATGGGTGGCGCGGGTTTTCCGACCGCGGTCAAACTGGCCGTTAAACGTGACGATAACGGCAACAGCCCGATCAATACCCTGATCATCAACGGCGCCGAGTGTGAACCTTATATCACCGCCGACGATATGTTGATGCGTGAACGGGCCGACGAGGTGATTCATGGTATCCGCGTATTGCTGCATATTCTGGGTGCCCAGCGTTGTCTGGTAGGCATCGAAGACAACAAGCCAGAAGCGATTGCTGCGTTAAACAACGCATGCCAGTCGCTCGACCAGTCCAGCCAGATCAGTATCGTTGCCATTCCGACCAAATACCCGTCGGGTGGTGAAAAACAGTTAATCCAGATTCTGACCGGCGAGGAAGTACCCTCTGGCGGCATTCCCGCCAACCTGGGAATCGTCTGCCAGAACGTCGGCACCGCCAGCGCCATTTATCGTGCGGTTTACCATGGCGAACCACTGATCAGCCGCATCACCACCGTCACCGGTGACGCCGTCAGTGATCCCGGCAACTGGGACGTCATGCTGGGAACACCGGCATCGCACCTGTTGCAGTTATCCGGCTATCAGCCACAGCCATTGCCACGCGTCATTATGGGAGGCCCGATGATGGGCTTTACCCTGCCGGATGACTCGCTGCCGCTGGTCAAAACCAGCAACTGCCTGTTAGCCCCCAGCGTGACAGAAATGCCCGTTAACGAAGCCGCCATGGCCTGTATTCGTTGCGGTATGTGTACTCTGGCCTGTCCAGCCCAATTATTGCCACAGCAATTGTACTGGTTCAGCAAGGCAGAAGAATTCGACAAGGCCGAACAGCACAACCTGTTTGACTGCATTGAATGTGGTGCCTGCTCGTATGTTTGCCCCAGCCAGATTCCGCTGGTGCAGTATTACCGCCACGCCAAAGGGGCGATTCGTGAAGAACGCGCCGCCCATCAAAAATCCGAACAGGCCCGTGAACGGTTTGAACGTCGCCTGGCTCGACAAGAGCGTGAAGCGGCTGAAAAAGAAGCCAAACGCAAGGCCCGGGCCGAAGCCGCTGCTCTGGCAGCAGCCAATAAAAAAGCCGCTGCCGCGGCGGAGAACAGTGCTTCAGCCACTCCCGCCGCCAGTGGTGGCTCAAGCAGTAGCCCAGCGGCGGCGGCCTTGACCTCGCCAGCGCTGGAAAAACTACAAAAGCAGCTGACTGCCGCCCAGACCGCGATCAGCAAAACCAAAGAAAAACTCTCGGCCGCACAACAAGCGTTGTCCGCCGGGGACGAAGACCAGCAAACCAAGGTAGCAGCCCTGGAAAGTGCACTGGTCAAGGCCCAGACACGGATGAAAGATCTGGCCAAAGACATTGCCGCCGAGAAAAAAGCCCTCAAGGCGCAACCGGCAGCCGCGACAGATACCGCCGCCGGCCCCGACAAGGGCGACCCCAACAGCCCGGAACGGCTGCAACGCAAATGGGAAACCGCCCAGGCACGCCTGGATGCCGCCATCAAGCGACTGGAAGAAGCCAAGGCTCAAGGTCTGGATACAGTCGCAGCACTGGAAACCGGCATCGTCAAACAGCAACAGCGAGTTGATGAAGCCAAGGCCACCTGGCAAGCCGTAACCGGCGCGTCGGTAGCGACAAACACAGACAGCACCGAACCCAGCAGCCAGTCCTCCGCAGAGGCCGACGCAGTACGTACAAAAATCCGTGCCGCCCAAGACCGCCTCAACAAGGCACAGGAACGACTGGCCATGGCCCGAGAGCAACAACTGGATACCGTCGATGCCCTGACTCTGGGTGTTAACAAACAGCAGGACAAGCTCAACGCCCTGACTCAACAGCTGGCTGAGCTGGAGCAAACGGCCAGCCAAACGACTACCACAAGTGGAACCGACTAATGGCGTTGATGACCCTTTCTTCCCCTCACGCACACGGTAACAACAGCACCCAAAAGGTGATGCTGACGGTCACTCTGGCCACCCTGCCAGGGCTGGCGGTAATGACCGCCTTGTTCGGCTTTGGCACACTGATTAACGTGGTGCTGGCGGCACTGTTCGCGATCGCCACCGAAGCCCTGATACTCCGGATTCGTCAACGTCCGGTGATGTTCTTCCTGAAAGACAACAGCGCCCTGCTCACCGGAGTACTGATTGGCCTGGCGCTGCCACCGCTGGCTCCCTGGTGGATCACCCTGGTGGCCACGGCGTTTGCGATTATCTTCGCCAAACAGCTGTACGGCGGTATGGGCAACAACCCGTTTAACCCGGCCATGATCGGTTACGCCCTGGTGCTGATTTCCTTTCCACTGCAGATGACCACCAACTGGGCACTGTCCAGCCAGATGGGAGCTTCCGTTGCCGGGCTGGGTGATGCCCTGTCAGTAATTTTTGCCGGTGGCAGTGCCGACGCCTTTAGCGGCGCCACACCGCTGGATACCTACAAGCACCTGATCAGCAATAAAACGGCCACAGAAGTCCTGACCGACACCACCTTTAATGGCTGGCTGAACGGTGGTTGGGAATGGGTCAATCTGGCCTTTCTGGCCGGTGGTCTGGTGCTGCTCTGGCGACGTATCATTACCTGGCATATTCCGGTGGCCATGCTGGCCGGACTGTCGCTGTGCTCACTGATACTGGGATGGGACGCCGATATGTACACCCCGGCTTCACTGCACTTGCTCAGTGGCGCAACCATGTTGGGAGCCTTTTTTATTGCCACCGACCCGGTATCAGCGGCTACCACGCCACTGGGAAAACTGATCTACGGCGCCGGCATCGGGATTCTGCTCTATATCATCCGGACCTGGGGCTCTTACCCCGACGCGGTGGCCTTTGCCGTGTTGCTGATGAACTTTGCCGCTCCCTTTATTGATGCCTACACCCAGCCACGCACCTATGGTCATGCCAAGGCCAATCGCGGCCTGAAAAAACCGGAGGCCAAATAATGAAAGAGTTACTGGCTTCCATTCAGCGTAATGCCATTGGCCTGGGACTGTTTGCCATCGTCACCGCGGGTGCCATCGCCATCGCCCAGGTCGGTACAGCCGACCGCATTGCCCATAACATGCGTTTGGCGCAGTCCCGTGCGCTCAACGAAATCATCCCGGCCAATCAATACGACAATGACCTGCTCACCGACGTGATCAGCGTAAACCGGAACTTTGATACCCGGCTGTTGGGCCCTCTCCCCGACGATGCCAGTATTCATCTGGCGCGCCACCAGGGACAGGTGACGACCGTGATTTTGCCGGTGGTCGCGCCAGACGGTTACACCATGGAGATCGGCTTGCTGGTTGGTATTCATGCCGATGGCCGCCTTGCTGGCGTACGGGTAATCAGCCACCGCGAAACCCCTGGACTCGGTGACAAGATCGACCTGAAAAAATCCGACTGGGTCATGGCATTCAACGGCAAGTCATTGCTATCCCCAGCAGAAAGTGCCTGGGCCGTCAAAAAAGACGGCGGCGATTTCGACCAGTTTACCGGTGCCACCATTACCCCAAGAGCGGTCGTGACTGCGGTCAAACACGCGCTGCAGTTTTTCGAACAACACCAAACCCAACTGCTGGGCTATCCGCTGCCTGCATCGGCCAGCCGTGTGGAGAATCATTAATGGCTACCAAATCCCTGCGGGATATTTCCCTCGACGGCTTATGGAACAACAACCCGGCACTGGTCCAGTTACTTGGCCTTTGTCCATTGCTGGCGGTGACCGGTTCGGTTGTGAACGCCCTGGGCCTTGGCCTGGCCACCATGATGGTGCTGATTGGCTCCAACTTTTCGGTCTCGCTGATTCGTAACCACGTACCGGATGCGGTGAGGCTGCCTGCCTTTGTGATGATTATCGCCTCCTTTACCACGGTCGCCGAACTGGTGATGCAAGCCTTTACCTACGAGCTGTATCAGGTGCTGGGGATCTTTATTCCCCTGATCGTCACCAACTGCGCGATTCTGGGCCGCGCTGATGCCTTTGCCTGCAAAAATCCGATCCTTCCCTCCATCGTCGACGGCTTTATGATGGCGTTGGGTTTTACCGCCGTCCTGGTGGTGCTGGGTGCCATGCGTGAAATACTGGGTCAGGGTGTGATTTTCTCCAATATGCAGCTGCTGTTTGGAGCGGATGCCGCACACTGGAAAATAGAGCTGTTCAGCGATTACCCGGATTTTCTGTTTGCGATTCTGCCACCAGGTGCCTTTATGGCCATGGGCTTGCTGATTGCGGTGAAGAACATCATTGATGGCCGTATCAAAGCGGCGGCAGAAGCGGCCAAGGCACCAACGGAAGTCGGTGGCAAACGGGTACGAGTGACCGGCAAGATCGGCTGACCCACACAATATCACCGCAGGGCCCGGCTCCGTCCGTGGCCATGTCACCCTGGAATAACCGGAGCGGGAAATAACCAGAGGGAAACAACCGGGACACCCAAATCAGGATGGACTCAAAACACGGCTGCCCATCAGCGGAGCAGCCGCATCGCAATAACAGCCCCAGTCTCCAGCCCCTCCAGCAACCCTGCCGTTAAAACATCAGTGCCGCACTCATCCGTACCGTGCGCGGCTCCATTACATGGTAGTGCAAGCCTTCCTGCGCTTCGCTTTCTCCAGCCAGCTGGCTTTCGTACCAGTAGTCGATGTCGTGGTCATCGCTATCGAGCAGATTGAGTACTTCCAGACCAAACTGCCAATTCTGTAACTCCAGCTGTGTGGCGGCATTAAGCACCAGGTTGCTGCCTGCCCGTTCCGAGTTATCTTCAAGTAACGCACGGGGGCCAATGTAACGCATACGCAAGCTGCCAGACCATGGCTGAGCGGACGGCGTCGCGCCAATATAGGTCAAGCCAGCCTGAGCGACGGATTCCGGAGCACCCGGAATATAGTCGCCATCATCCGAGCTGTCGCGAAAGCGGGCGCGGGTATAAGCGTACTCCAGGTCGGCGTTCCAGGCTTCGGTAAGGTTGAGGTAGCCGGTCATTTCTATCCCTTGCCTGCGTGATGACCGGGTGGCTTCCGTGTTACCGGCGTCACCAACAAACAGCAGCTCGCTATCAAGATCCAGTTGCCACAACACCAGTGAAGCATTCAGGCGTTCGGCTATCAGACCACGCACGCCCAGTTCATAACCGATGGAGTCCACCAGTGGATCAACGGCATCAACGTCGCTGCCATCCGCCGGATCCACCTGAATAGTGGTACCGCGCGCATCGTTGGAGTGCAGCCCTTGCCCAATCGACAGATAGATTTCCCGGTTTTGATCCGGTGCGTAGACCAGGCTGCTTTTCAACGACAGATTAGTATCATCCGCAGTGCCGCTGTTGGCGCTCAGATCAACGCCGTTCTGGTTCACATCCACCCGGCTGTCTACGTCAAAATCAAAGTAGTCGTAACGTACGCCAATCATGGTGCGCCATTGCTCGTTCCAGTACAGCGTGGTATCGGCAAACAAGCCCAGGCTTTGCTGGGTCACTGCGTCGCTGCGAATGGTACCAAGGCGCTGGCGTTCAGTGGTGTGATACAGACCCACTTCATCAATATCATCAAGCTGGTAATCCGCCCCGATGCGGGTACTGGCAACCACACCGGCCAGCTCGGATTGCTGCCGATATTCGATCTGGCCGCCGTAGATCCAGCGATGATCGACCTGTTCAAACTGATCACCATTGTCGCTGTCATCCAGGTAATAAGTGAAGTTCGACCACAGGTTCATATTGTAGCGAATAGCGTAGGCCGACAGGCTCAGGTTGGCGCTTTGCCATTGGCTATTGATGCTGTAGCGGTCACTCTTGCCGCCGACAGTGTCGTCAAGCGAACCCAGTTCATCAATCTGGCCGCTGGCCACTGCCCGTTCCGGGATCTGATCGGCGCTGTTCCATTGGTTGTCGTAACCCATCAGGCTGATCGACCAGTCGCCACCGGCTAGCGGCTGGCGGTATTTCAGCCATACATTGGTTTTATCAATGTCTTCGCTCACATCCGTCCAAGGGCCATCGTAACCCTGTTTTTCCAGGGCGTAGAAGAAGTCCCCCGTACCGGTGTTAACACTGTCCATCAGCAAGCCGCGCTGATAGGCATCCTGCCCCAGGGTGATTTTGGCGAGGCCCTTATCCAGCCGGGAAGCCGTCGTGAACGCTGCGTTGCCGGAGCTACTGAAGTCACCAACGCTGGCGTCGTAACTGCCCTTCTGGTATTCCAGCGATTGAATTGCTTCAGGAATCAGGAAGTTCAGGTCGGTGTAACCCTGACCATGTCCGTGACTGCGCATATTGACCGGCATCTCGTCTACCAACACGGCAAAGTCGGTGCCATGGTCAAGATTAAACCCCCGCAGGAAATACTGGTTGGCCTTGCCCGAACCACTGTGTTGGGTCACCACCATGCCGGGGACCAGTTCCAGCACTTCACCGGTGCGCAGCAACGGGCGCACCTCAATGGCATCCTGATCAACGTACCCTTCGGAAGCAGAAATGGCCTCTCCCAGCATCGGTTTGCGGCCAAACACATGAATACTTTCCAGGTCATGATAGCTATCGTCCATGTCGATGCCATGCGCATGGACCATCGCTGACAAACAGGCCAATACCATAGCCTGCGGCAAGACAAGCAGTGTATTAACCGCTGAATAAATAGAGGCGGAGCGTTTACGATTCATAAAGATTCCCGGATTACGGCCGTGCTTGCAACGGCTTGCCAGCCACGGTGTGGACAGTGTTATCCGGGGGATTGAAGCATTACAGGCCAATACCGATAACAGCTCGGTGTTGGTCATCGGTTATTAAAGATTTGCTTTCCAGATTTGCTTTCCAGGTGCGCCTCTCCGCTAACATCAGCTCCAGTCTGGGGCTGGCAGCAAAAAACACCTTAACAAACACCTTAACAAACAACGGAAGGTGTAAGATTGGGTCATCAAGTGGAAAATACTCAATCTTTTATGACCGTCTCACTGAAACGCTGGCTTGGTTTTCATCGCTGTCACTCCCGCACCCCAACGTTGGGTGAACGGGAAATTCTGGTGATGGAGCTGCTTTGGCAGCAGAGTCCGCAATCAGCCCAGTCTTTACAAGTACAGCAAGAAAACATCAGCCTCAGTACAGTGCAGAGTACCCTTGAGCGTCTGCACCGCAAACACCTGCTGGCACGGGAGAAAAGCGGCCGCTCCTATCTATACCGGCCACTGCTGCAGAAAGCTGATCTGGTGGCCTGTTTGTTGTCTGATATAGCTACAGATCTCGGCGATGCCAACGGCCAGGCACTGGTCGCCGGGTTTGTCGACTATCTGTCGGCCACGACTCCGGAGGCTCAAGGACAGTTGCGCCAGGCACTGGAACAAGACACCCCCTCAGCCGCCAACCCAAGCAATGATCAATAATCTGGCTCCTGGACTGACCGATGTATTTCTTGGTGGAGCCGTAGCGCTTTGTGGTTCTGCCTGGTTGTGCAGCCTTCTCACCGACCGGGTGTTACGTTTCGGCACCAGCTCATCTGCCCAGCAAGAGCGCTGGCTCTGGTATTGGAGTCTGATGCCCTGGATGGTTGGCTTGTGTGCAGGCCTTTGGCTGGCCAATCCCGACTGGCTTGGCTTCTGGTTTATCCCCCACTGTCACGGCGATCTATGCGGCGTCCATGCACCAGAACTGATTGAGTATTCCGCAACGGCAATTAACAGCCTGCTGGTCCTGAGTCTGATATTGGCCATGGTGCTGGGGTCGCGCCTGTGGCAGTTACAGCGGCGGCATCGGCAACTGCAATTGATGCAGCACCTTTCAACTCTGGATCGCCAGCGCAATATTCGACTGGTGCCGTCGACAAAGCGTCTGGCCTGGTGTGTTGGCTTTTGGCAGCCGGTGATTTACCTGTCACAAGGTTTGTTTGATGAACTGACCGAACGCGAACGCCGACTGGTGTTGATTCATGAACACAGCCACCAATGGCGGCGCGACAATCTCAGGCGCTGGTTGCTGCAACGGCTGCTTTGGTGCTGGCTGCCACAGACCCGCCGTCGATTAATATCCATGTATCATCAAGTAACTGAACATATCGCCGACGAACTGGTGCTACAGCAAGGCTTTCAGCCACACGAGCTGACCAATCTGCGCGATCGCATGGCGACGAGCGATCCAGCATTGGCCTCCGAAACGGTTCTGCCATCAGCGTCGACAGCAACTGGCCGCTATCTGACAACCCTGCTGGCACTGTTGGCCATCGTACAAATATTGTTGTTCGGGATATTGCTGCACCCACTGCTGGATTATCTGTTTCTGCACTGAGTGATCCGCCACTCATAAACAGACATCCATTGTTGAAAGGATGCCTACATTCAGCTGAAATGGGTGTCCATCTTTAGTCGTGACACAGCAGGAAATTAAAACAACAAATCCCTGGCATCACATCTTTTTTTATAAAGGGTAAAGTCTTTGGCATAAACACGTTTTACCACCTCTATTAACTTGGGTGTATATAAAGAAGCAGGACTAGGGCACTTTCCTTGCCTCTTTAATATCGAAATATCAAAAGCATTTATTTGACTATAATCTTTATCATCCAATAGTTCATAACCATCAATACCATGCATGGTCAGTGGTCGAGCATCGATCACATCAAGAGAAATCTTCTCTTTTAATGTGCTTATCGCTTTGGAAAAATTTTCCAAAGAAAAATAATCAGAATATTCTTTATACAATAAAAAATCACTTTGTTGACACCAGTGAATATCACTATTCAAAATATCTTTCTTTTGCAAAGATAAAACAAATGACTCAAAGGTCAAATCATCTAATTCAATGTTTCGATTCAGAACATCCCGATACATCCAGGCATTTATCTCTTTCGCAACAAATTTATCAAGAAAAACGCTTGCCAGGCGCCTGAACGGGCAACGTAAAACAACAAATTTATAGTTGGCTCGCACTGCTTCTGCCAAAGAAGGCATAAATGTACCATTATTATTATGTATCCAATGGCCTTGCTCTATTCCATCAATACAACCATTAGCGACAGCAACAGATAGACGCATAGTTGAACAGCCATTTTTAGGTATAAAACTATAAATAGCATTAGCATGAAACAACGTCATTGCATGTTGCATCGCAAACTGGTGTTGATCATTTTTCGGCAGGGATAGCTGACTTCCAGATGAGTATTTAAACAATGACATAATAATCCTGATTCTGGTTCGAGTAATTTATTTTAAAATAAAATCACAAGAATTTACATAATACATTCATGATAATCAAGCCATCTTTTTACAATAGAGCCAGACGAACGAAATAAATCCGATAAAATCTATTTCAACTTGTGGTTATTGGTTCTATTCTTTAATTGCCATCCAACATTTTATTTGTAAGATTCAGCAGTAATTTCTGGGATTTTCATGAATAAACAAGCGATCAATCCGGACGAATAAGCCGGACAAAAATAAGCCGGACACCCACTATTAAACAGATACCTATATTTCATCCTTCCAATGGGTATCCATTCAAGAGCGTTAGTGGGTGTCCACCTTCAGCATCCACCTTCAGCATTAGTCCATCAATTCAAGTGCATTCAAGTGGGTGTCCATCTTCAGAAACTGACCATCCAGGTCGGCAACCAGCCCACCGCCCAGCGCTCTGCCAGTTTGTCGATCCCCAACAGCACCGCCAGACCCAGCAACAGCATCATGCTGCCCAACAGGTATTTGCCAGCACGACCACCGGAAATCATCCGGTTATTCAACCGTCGTAATGCCGCCGATGAGGTCAGCCCTGCAACGATCATTACCGCTGCGGTTCCCAAACCAAAGGCCAGCATAATCACAAAGGCCAATGCCAGATCCTGCCCTACCGACGCCAGTGCAATCGCCGCTCCCAACGTTGGCCCCACACAGGGCAACCAGACAATACCGGTTAACAAACCGGTGCCAAATGGCCCCATCCAGTCGAGTTTGGCGCTGTTGATATTGCGTCGCGACATCCACATCGACAAACGCAGGGTCAGCGCATCCGCCAACGGCCGGATCACCAGAATCAGCCCCATCACAATCAACAGTGCCGCCGAGAAGTAACGGAACAGTTCCGGGTCCAGACCCAGACTGACCAATACAAAGGTCAGCAGCGAACCGGCAATCGCGAAAGCCAGACTGAGCCCGGCTCCCATCGCCAGCACGCCCATCTTGCCATTGGCACGGGCAACCCCGACAGTCATCGGCAATAGTGGCCAGACACAAGGAGAAAGAATGCTGAGCATACCGGCAACAAATGCCAGCGGAATCGACGAAAACTCCAGCATGATCAGCAACCGATCCGTTGTTTCAAGGCATCTGTGATCACATTTTGCCGTGTTTCAGCGACACTGAACCAGCTACGTTCACCGCCGGTATACAACACAAAAGTGGACTGCCGTGGTGCCTTGAAATGACGCACCCATTCTTTTTGATCATCAAAGTCGACCTGTAAAATGGTCAGATCACACTGGGCATGCTCTTTCTGGAAGGCAGACAGTACTTCGCCCTGCAACTTGCAGGTCGGACACCACACCGCATGAATATCAACCAGCACCGGGGCTTGCTGCTCGACCAGTGCCTCAAACCGCTCTTGTGTGAAGGGTTCAAACAGGCCTTCGGCGGCGGTGGCCCAATGGGAAAAAAATGCCAGACAAGCCATCAATAGCCAGTTATTCCGGCTCGTCGTCGAGCGCAGGAAGTTAACAGAACGGGACATAAACATACTCTTGTAGTCAGGGAATTTACTTTACAGTCGTTTATCAGACTGTTTTCTTACAGGTAATTCCTGCTTCAACGCAAAAACCCCACAAAAAAATCGCTCCAAAACAGGGCAAAAAACAATCCCGATCGCCCAGAATTAATGCACAGCCAGTACAGTTCTGGATAAAAATGTCAGAACTGCGTCTTGTATTGCCCATTGTATTTTGCCGACCTAGCCACGATGCTGATCACAAGGGGTCATGAACGATTTCAGTGCATTATTTGAGCAACAGTAACTTATTGGCACTTTTATTGAATAACAGAGCGAAGCAAGCAAACGCTTTTATTACTCGATACTACTCACACAGGGAGCACACTATGTTGAAACAAGTGACGATGGCTGCAACAGGCCTCGTACTCGGTCTTTCTATGACAGCACAAGCCGGAACGCTGGAAGATGTACAGAAACGAGGTTCCGTATCCTGTGGTGTCAGCACTGGACTGGCCGGTTTCTCTCAAAAAGATGAAAAAGGCAAGTGGAGCGGTATCGACGTTGATGTCTGTCGCGCCGTTGCTGCTGCCGTACTGGGTGACTCTGACAAGGTTCAGTACAAGCCACTGACCGCCAAGGAGCGTTTTACCGCGCTGCAATCTGGCGAAGTCGATATGCTGTCCCGTAACACCACCTGGACCCTGACCCGTGACGTATCACTGGGCCTGAACTTTGCCGGTGTCAACTACTACGATGGCCAGGGCTTTATGGTTTCGAAAAGCCTCGGTGTCAGCAGCGTGAACGACCTTGACGGTGCTGCGGTTTGTATTCAGGCCGGTACAACTACCGAACTGAACCTGGCGGATTATTTCCGCGCCCACGGCATGAAATACACCGCGATCACCTTTGATACCTCCGACCAGACCCGTTCCGGTTTTGAAAGTGGCCGCTGTGACGTACTGACTTCCGACCAATCCCAGCTGTATGCCCTGCGTATTGGCCTGAAAAAGCCATCAAGCGCCATGGTATTGCCAGAAGTCATCTCCAAAGAACCTCTCGGACCCGTAGTACGTCAGGGTGACGACGCCTGGTTCAACGTTGTGAAATGGTCACTGGCTGCCTTGATTGAAGCTGAATTCCTCAATGTCACCAGCAGCACGGCATCCAAACTGGCCAAGTCCGGTACACCGGAACAACAACGTCTGTTGGGTAACACCGGCGACGCAGGCTCCAAACTGGGCCTTGACGCCAAGTGGGCCTATAACATCGTCTCTCAAGTAGGTAACTACAGTGAAGTCTTCGAGCGTAACGTCGGCTCTGGCTCACCACTGAAAATTGCCCGCGGCCTCAACGCCCAGTGGAACAAGGGCGGCATTATGTATTCCAACCCGATCCGCTGATCGCCACGATGACATTCACCCGCCTTTTGGCGGGTGAATGCGTTTTACCGGATACAGAGAGAGACCTATGACCAACGGTACGCGCCCTACCCAGCCTGCGGGCTCGGCTCCCGCGTTTTATAATAACCCCCGTTTCCGTGCCTTGTTTTACCAGCTGCTCCTGGTAATCGGGATCGGATATCTTGTATTTCTGATCATCAGCAATACCCTCGCCAATATGGAATCCCGGGGTATTCAGACCGGCTTTGATTTCCTCAGCACCACGGCCGGCTTCGACATTCTGATGACCCTGGTGGATTACGACGCCACCCATACCTACTTCGATACGTTTATTGTTGGCTTGCTCAACACCATACTGGTCGGTGCCATTGGTATTGTGCTGTCCACCATCATTGGCTTTTTGATGGGTGTTGCCTATTTTTCCAGCAACTGGCTGGTACAGCGCCTGTCAGTGGTGTACGTCGAAATATTCCGCAACATCCCTCTGCTGCTGCAAATTTTCTTTTGGTACTTCGCTGTCCTGGCGGCGTTACCCAGCGCCCGTAACAGTTACAGCCTTGGAGACGCTTTATTCCTGAATATCCGCGGGCTGTATTTGCCCAAGCTGATTAGCGAACCCGGTGCCGGTCTGGTGTACGGCTCGATCGTTGCGGCCATCATCGGTGTTTTTGCCCTGTACCGCTGGGCCAAACGCAAACAGGAACTGGAAGGTGTACAACTGCCGGTCTTACGTCTGTCACTGGCCTTGCTGATCGGTTTGCCACTACTGGCAACCCTGTTGTCCGGTATTCCTTTCACGCTGGATTACCCGCAATTAAAAGGCTTCAACTTCCGTGGTGGCATCACCGTTATCCCCGAACTGATGGCGCTGGCGGTTGCCCTGAGTATCTATACCGGTGCCTTTATTGCCGAAGCCGTGCGCGCCGGAATCCAGGCCGTGCCTCATGGCCAGACCGAAGCCGCACGCAGTATCGGCCTGAAAGACAGCCAGATCATGAAGTTGATCGTTGTACCACAAGCCATGCGGGTTATTGTGCCCATGCTCAACAGCGAATATCAGTCGCTGGTGAAAAACTCGACCCTGGCAACAGCCATCGGCTATCCCGACTTGTTTACCGTCTTTGTCGGTACCAGCCTGAACCAGACTGGGCAAGCCATTGAAATTGTCTTTATGACTCTGGCCGTCTACTTCGCCATCAATATGACCATTTCGTTCACCATGAACTGGTTCAACAGCAAAGTCAGCCTGGCAGAGAGGAAATAACCATGAGTCACCCGGTCGTACCCTCTGATACCACAACGCCAACTGGCGGTCGTATCTTTCACCCCAAAGCCGCTGAGCCAGCGCCCGTTACCGTTGTTGGCAAACAAGCCTGGCTCAAGAACAACCTGTTCTCCTCGCCACTGAACAGTGCCATCACTCTGGTTCTGCTGGCATTACTGGGGTCATTTATCCCGGCATTGGCCGACTGGCTGTTTATTTCAGCCCATATCAGTGGCCAGACCCAGGATGCCTGTACTGGCGACGGTGCCTGTTGGGTATTTATCAAGGTCTGGATACAACCGCTGATGTATGGCAACTATCCGGATGCCAGTCTGTGGCGGGTCAATCTCAGCCTGATATTGCTAGGGGCCGTATTATCCTCCCCTTACTGGTTGCCGCCGAAACTGCGCAACAAGGTCGATATCATGTTGCTGCTGGCCTTCCCTTTTATAGCCATTATCATTCTTGATGGCCGTTTACTGGGTCTGGAATACGTCAGCACCGCCTACTGGGGTGGTTTTTCTCTCAACCTGTTCCTGGCGTCTGCCAGTATTATTCTGGGGATGCCACTGGGGTTTCTATGGGCTCTGGGACGACGTTCCAATATGCCCATGGCCCGCAGCATCTGTGTGGTACTGATCGAATTTTTCCGTGGTGTACCGGTACTGGCACTGTTCTTTATGGGCTCGGTCATGTTGCCGCTGTTCTTCCCGGAAGGCACCAACGTCGACAAACTGTTGCGGGTCTGGATCGTACTGACGCTGTTTATGGCGGGGTATATGGCCGAAGTGTATCGCGGTGGTTTTCAGGCGATTCCATCCGGACAGTATGAAGCCTCCGCCGCCATTGGCCTGAGCTACTGGCAAACCACCTTGCTGGTGATTTTGCCGCAGGTGATCAAGGTCTCCATGCCGAATATTCTGGCCACCTCGGTCATGCTGTTCAAAAACACCACCTTCCTGATGATCATTGGTATTTTTGAAATTCTCAGTACAGCCCAGAATGCCCTTACCAATTCCAACTGGCTGGGTGGCTTCTCCACCGAAGCGTACCTGTTTGTTGCGGTGATTTACTGGATCTGCTGTTTCAGCATGTCGATGGTCGCCACCCGCATTGAACGCAAACTAGACACCAGCCACAAGTCCTGACTTACGGAAACCAAGCGATGAGTACCAATCTGAACAACAGCAACGTCTCTCAGGGCACAGCGCCGATACAGGCTCCCGGCGATGTCATCACCCTGGCCAGCCTGAACAAGTGGTACGGTGATTTTCATGTTCTCAAGGACATTAATTTCACCGTCAAGAAAGGCGAACGTATCGTTATCTGTGGCCCCTCCGGCTCGGGTAAATCGACCATGATCCGCTGCATCAACCGCCTGGAAGAATTCCAGCGCGGCGCGCTGATCGTCAACGGCATCGAAATGATCGATGACGTCAAAAACATTGAAGCCATTCGTCACGATGTCGGTATGGTGTTCCAGCATTTTAACCTGTTCCCACACCTGACCATTCTGGAAAACCTGACCCTCGGGCCGATCTGGGTGCAAAAAAAGCCCAAGGCCGAAGCAGAAGCCATGGCGATGAACTATCTGGAACGGGTCAAGATTGCAGAACAGGCGCTGAAATACCCAGGCCAACTGTCTGGCGGTCAGCAACAGCGGGTAGCGATTGCCCGGTCACTGTGTATGGCACCAGAAATCATGCTGTTTGACGAACCCACCTCCGCCCTCGACCCGGAAATGGTCAAGGAAGTGCTCGACGTGATGGTCGAACTGGCGGATGAAGGCATGACCATGCTGTGTGTTACCCATGAAATGGGCTTCGCCAAAAAAGTGGCTGACCGTGTGATCTTTATGGACGGTGGCGAAATCGTTGAAGAAAACACACCGGTTGAGTTTTTCGAACAACCAGAAACCGATCGCTTGCAGCTGTTCCTCAGCCAGGTACTGCAGCACTGATCAAACCCTCGATCGATGGGCTGCATTGCAGCCCATCACGCTGACCAATACCAACGCTGGCTATCCTTTTATCCTTTGTATCCCTGGCTTCGGCCCCCCGCCTGATAGCGTCATAGCGTCCTAACCCTGGTGGCCCAGTCGTAACAAAGACAAACCAGACACAGCATACCGACACCACCCTATCGTGGGTTTATTTCGTGGGTTTATTTCCTGGTTGCACCCACCTTGTTATCACAGAGCCAATCCAGCGCATCGATATAATTATCAAAAAAGCGCACTTCCCCAGCAATAAACCAACTGGCAATTCTGGCAATCCACTGCTGCCAGTCGGCATTACCATAAATGGCAATCCGCTCAAATTCGGAGCCATGCTTCAACCCCAGTTTGAGATCATCCCAGGCGGCCTGTAACTCCCAGCCTTCAAATTCGGAACCATCGATCATGATTCTGACCTTGGGATCATTGACTTCCGCCAGCGCCCCATCCAGCAACGGAGTAATGGTTTCATAATCGCGATGCGTCAGGATTCCCTGAGCCTTGAGAGAGATAAAAAACCGCTCATTTTCACGGTTGATTCCAATCGATAACCCATGCTGTTTACGCGTCATTGCAGCCTCCTTGATCAGACAGTCATGAAGAGATAAGTATCAGATTACCCAAGAATAAAACGACCACAAGCAGCTGCATCAAGCCAACTGCAACTCATCGTGCCAGAAAGCACCGTAGTCAAACCCCGCTAACTTCATACACTGTAGGGGACATCCATTTAATCCTGCACGGCTCTGCGCGAGTGTTGCCATTGTTCAGGGCAAGGCGACGAATGCAGCAAAATGACGAGTCCTTTTCAAATTCGTCAACACCGCACTGGACGGCGGCAACCTGCTCCCTTCGGGGGCTGCCGGATGATCTCGACTCGGTGTCGCCGACGTTTGACTTGACCCGTCAGGCCTGCAAGTCGGCTTCGTGATTCGAAACCATCCGGTAGCCCAGAGTAAGCACCGGATTATATGGATGTCCCCTGTACACTTTTACCCTGTCGATGGAGACTGAATCATGAGCGATACGACCTATACGCCTCCCAATGTCTGGACCTGGGAACCTGGCAATGGCGGCAAGTTTGCCAATATAAACCGCCCGGTAGCCGGAGCCACTCACGACAAGGAATTGCCTCGGGGTGAACACCCATTGCAGCTTTACTCCATGGGAACACCTAACGGCATCAAGATCACCGTAATGCTGGAAGAGCTGCTGGCAGCAGGAAAAACCGCCGCAGAATACGACGCCTGGATGATCCAGATTGTTGATGGCGACCAGTTCAGTTCCGGTTTTGTCGACGTTAATCCGAACTCCAAAATTCCAGCGCTACTGGATTACAGCGTCACACCACCACAACGAGTATTTGAATCCGGCTCCATCCTGATGTACCTGGCCGAAAAGTTTGATGCCTTTATTCCCACCGATGCCGCTGGCCGTACCGAATGCTTTAACTGGTTATTCTGGCAAATGGGCAGTGCCCCCATGCTGGGCGGTGGCTTTGGTCATTTTTACGCCTACGCCCCAGAAAAATTTGAATACCCCATCAACCGCTTCACCATGGAAATCAAACGTCAGCTCGACGTACTCGACCAGCACCTGGCACACAACACCTTTATGTGTGGCGACGAATATACCATCGCCGATATCGCCATCTGGCCCTGGTATGGCGCATTGATTCTCGGACGCCTGTACGATGCCGCCGAATTTATTGAAGCCGAGGGTTACACCCACGTGATGCGCTGGGCCAAAGCCATTGATGCACGCCCGGCGGTTAAACGCGGCCGTATTATCAACCGCAATTTTGGTGAGCCAAACGAACAACTGTTAGAACGTCATAACGCCAGCGATATTGATACCGCTTTGAACGCGGGTAAATAAAAACCGCCGGAAGTGCTCTAACAAACACAAACGGCACTGTTGTAGTGGTTCAATAATCCCGTACACCTCTCTTATGGTGGTAATCTTACCACTTACGTTGGTGCCCGAAATTATTGAACCACTACAGGTATGCTTTCTTAAGCATTCATATTGAACTTAAGTAAGCTTTCCAACCTTTAAAATTGGTGATTTCTTCCGCACCTTCTATTCCAGAAGGTTCACATATAAACCCGCTCACTTGACTGCCATTCGCAAGAATCACTTTACCTATACCTAGTGGCGCTGGAATGCATGCCACAAAGCTACCGAAGTTTTCAGTAGGTATAGACCAAACTTCCACTTCAATCGCTGAGCCTTTTTCTTTGTCTAAAACAAGCCCGGGCCTTAACGGCGGGCCACCGGCTAAGGCGTACATGCGATAACTGGCTGCAGTTTTTGTTTTGGCTTTCAACATGGCTCCACGCTCAACAAGTTGCCAATTCAATGGCTGCCCTGTTAAATGAGCACCACAAACCATCACATCAATGGTTTTAGTGCTTGTCACTGGTGTCGTATTTTTCGGTGTGGCGATGCTGTCTAGAGCCCCTTTTTTCAAAGGTAAAGCTTGCTGAATACGGTTAGCAATCGACATCAACTCTCTATCACTAAAAGTCGAACCGACTAAAGTAATACCAAAAGGCATACCACTTTCCATCATCATCGTCGGCACAGCGATAGAAGCGAGGTCTAATAGGTTCATGAAGTTGGTGTAATAACCCAGCTCGCTATTATGCTTAATCGGCTCTGCCAACATTTCTGAGACCGTGAAATGACGACCTGCGGTTGGCGTTAGCAAACAATCGACCTGCGCTATTTGTGCTAAACAATTTTGTTTTAAATCATTAATACGATACTGCGCTTTAAACAAAGACGTAGCAGGTGGTTTTCCACCGGGTGCAATAATTTCTCGAACCACAGGAAATATCGCCTCTGGCTTGTCGTCAATCAAAGGTTGAGCGGCAATATAACGCTCCGATACCCACGGGCCTTCATACAACAGTTTGGCGATTTCATCGAATGGGGCAAAATCAATTTCTTGGAATGAAAAACCTTCGTCCTTGAGTTTTGCCAAAGTGGCTTCATAAGCTTTTTGATAACCTTTGTCACCAAAGAATTTCAGCTGATGTTCTGGGATCACACCGACCATTAATGGCCCTGTTCGCAATCCATATTGCCTTGCTTGGTTCAAAAATGGATTAGCACGGCTGTAACCATCTCTTTTATCAAAACCTTCTGCTACTGATAAAACAAGATTCGCATCGTCTGTGTTGTAAGAGAAAATGGTGATGCAGTCCAAACTACGGCATGCTGGTACTAAACCGGTTGCCGATAACAAACCGATACTTGGCTTCACACCGACAAGATTATTAAAACAAGCTGGAATACGACCAGAACCTGCCGTGTCGGTTCCTAAACTGAATGAAGCTAACCCCAATGCAACCGATACCGCAGAACCTGAACTAGAACCACCGCTCACATAATCGTAATTAAACGCGTTATGGCACGCGCCATAAGGTGAACGTGTACCATTTAGCCCTGTTGCAAATTGGTCTAAGTTCGCTTTACCAACAGGTATAGCACCAGCATCAATAAGCTGTTGTACGACTTGAGCAGAAACGTCCGGTGTATAAGCAAACTCTTTACATCCTGCCGTCGTCGGAATACCTGCAAGGTCAATATTGTCTTTAATAACAAAGGGAATCCCCCACAATGGATGAGTACCCAAAGGTTTTTCTTTTAGACCTTCTAACCAAACAGATTGCTCTGCTTGCGATAGCTGATGAATCCAAATATTGTGGTCTTTATACTGCTCTGCACGCTGTCGAATATCTTCCATAATTTTCTCTGGTGTGACTTTTCCTTCTGCATATTGAGCGCGCAGTGCATCAATGCCCATATCAAGGCTATGTTCTATTTCGTTATTCATCGTCATACTCATAATTCTCAGTTCCCATTCTCTACTTATTTGCAGCTTCTAACACGACAATGGCTTGCCCTGCGCTGACTCGACTACCGTCGGTTAATAACAAATCCGTCACGACACCGGCTTCTGTAGCGTATAAAGGAATTTCCATTTTCATCGACTCTAAAATAACCAATAGTTCGCCTGCTTGTACTTCTTGTCCTACGGTTACCTCTGTCTGCCATAAGCTGCCAGAGACAGGGCTATCGATAACAATCGCGTCTTCATTCCATGTCACTTCACTTGCTACTACATCCGCTTCTTCACTATCAAAATGGAATTGGCCATTGGCGTGCCAATTCGCCAACTCCGTTTCGAAGGCCTCATTGCGTTGCTGCTTAAAAGTATCGATGCTGTCGCTTTGTTCCTCTATAAAAGCTTGATAGTCAGCCAGAGAAAATTCACTTTCCTCAATACGAATTGGGCTTTTGTTATTAGAAAAGCCACCATGAGGGAAATCGTCACGAATTTGTTGTAGCTCTTCATGACTCACCTCGTAGAAACGAATTTGATCGAAGAAACGTAATAGCCAAGGCTTGCTGAATTCTGTCGTTTGGCGGTAGCGGTTCCACATTTGCAGCGTTCGTCCCACGAATTGATAACCTCCAGGTCCTTCCATGCCATACACACACAAATAAGAACCGCCAATGCCAACGGAATTTTCTGCGGTCCATGTTCTCGCTGGGTTGTATTTGGTTGTCACCAAACGATGACGAGGATCCACTGGCGTTGCGACTGGTGCGCCGAGATAAACATCCCCAAGCCCCATTACCAAGTAACTCGCACTGAAAAGAATGTCTTTCACATCATTTATGCTGTCCAAGCCATTAATACGGCGGATAAATTCCAAGTTGCTTGGGCACCAAGGGGCATTCGATCGTACGGATTGGCTGTATTTATCAATGGCTTCTTGGCAGGCTTTATCGTCCCAAGAAAGCGGTAAATACACGATACGAGAAGGCACAGATAATTCCGTGAGTTTTTCGCTGAGTGCCATTTCAGCTTGCTCAAGATGCTCAAGTAATGCGGTGTAACTTAATACTTGGCTATCATAGTGAATCTGCAAAGAGCGAATACCTGGAGTGAGTTCTCGCATGCCTTTTAACGGATTTTGTTCTAGCCATTGCATTAAAGCATGAACGCGAAAACGTAAACGAATATCTAAAATTTGTTCGCCGTATTCCACTAACAAGAAATGATCGCCAGCAGCACGATAAACAATCTCGTCGCCAAAACGATCAGCAGGTAAGGTTTTCAGAATAGGACTCAAAACAGGACAAGGCATCGTCCTGTTTTGAATGCTTGTTAATTCAGACAAACCTTTATTTTGTTCCGCTTCTAACGCGACAGCATCTTCAATACTGACAGAGACAAAACGAATTTTATCTCCCGCACGCAACTGCCCAAGCTTCCATAAATCAGCCGTAATGACGGTTGCAGGACAAACAAAGCCACCCAAAGAAGGACCATCAGGTCCAAGAATCACCGGCATATCTCCGGTAAAATCCACGCTGCCAAAAGCATAAGCGTTATCGTGAATATTCGAAGGATGCAAGCCAGCTTCACCACCGTCTTTACGAGCCCATTCAGGTTTAGGCCCGATTAAGCGTACTCCCGTTCGGCTGGAGTTATAGTGAATTTCCCACTCTGTTTCAAAAAAGGTTTTAATGTCTTCATCGGTAAAGAAATCCGGTGAACCATGAGGACCATAGATAACACGCAGTTCATATTCATTAGTAAGTTCCCGCAGCAAACCAGACGGTACAACGGTGTTTGGTTCTTCTGTCACGGGTTCCAGTACATGAAGTACGTCACCCGTTTGAATCGCACGCCCGTTGTGGCCGCCAAATTGTCCTAGCGTAAAGGTGGACTTTGAGCCCAAATAATCTGGACAATCAAAGCCACCTGCCACCGCAAGGTAGCTTCTTGCACCACCGTCTTTGATTCTACCTAACGTCAATGTTTGACCCGCTGATAGCTCGATGACTTGATTAAGAGGAATCGGCTGACCATCTAACTTAGCGTCAATTTTTGCCCCTGAAAGCGCAATTTTTGTGTCATAACTGAAACATAACGTTGGCCCTTGGAGAGTAATTTCCATCGCAGCCCTGTCTATTGGGTTGCCTAATAAACGATTGGCTAAGCGGAAATGATAATTATCAAACGGACCAGAAGGTGGTACGCCGACATTCCAGTGATGCTCACGACCTGGAAAGTCCTGTAGAGTGGTTTGCGTGCCGCCACTTTGCACATCAATACGTTTTGGTTGATATTTAAACTCATTAAGATAACGGGTACTGACCTCTCCCTTTAAAAGAACAGGATCAACAACAAGATTACGTAGGTAATCTAAATTGGTTTCCGTACCATAAATAATACTCTCATCTAATGTGTTTTTTAGCGCTAGAAAAGCACTGTCTCTATCTTCTTTGTGAACAATAACCTTGGCGAGCATTGGATCAAAATAAGGCGATACTTGTATGCCTGTTTCTATCCAAGAGTCGATACGTACTTCATTGTCTTGGTTCTCAGGAAAGGACACCTGACTAAGTAAGCCAGACGACGGCTGAAAGTTTTTATAAGGGTCTTCTGCATAAACTCGAACTTGTACTGCATGGCCTTTGGCCACCAGATTATGACGTTTATCGTCTAAGGCCAAATCTTCCCCAGCGGCTAAACGAATCATCCACTCTACAAGGTCAACACCGTAGACTTCTTCTGTCACACCGTGTTCAACTTGTAAGCGAGTATTTACTTCCAAAAAGTAGAAGTCTTCACTGTCCATGTCATAAATAAACTCGACCGTCCCTGCATTACGGTACTTAACGGAAGACAGCAAAGATTCTGCTGTGGCATGAAGCTGTGCACGAACTTGTTGAGTTAAATGTGGGGCAGGACATTCTTCCACGACTTTTTGGTTGCGGCGCTGACTGGAACAATCTCGCTCCCCTAAAGCCAATGCTTTACCTTTACCATCGGCAAAAATTTGAACTTCTATATGACGCGCACGAGCGATGAATTTTTCTAAAAACACACCGTCATCGGCAAAGTTATTCGCGCCCAAACGCTTCACTGAATCGAAGCCGTCTTGAAGCTCCTTTTCATTGTGGCAAAGCTGCATACCGATACCGCCACCACCAGCGGTACTTTTCAGCATAACGGGATAACCAATATTATTAGCTGTCTCGCAAGCGGAAGTTAAATCTTTTAATAAGTCTGAGCCTGACAATAAAGGCACATTCGCTTGTTCCGCTAACTCACGAGCACGATGTTTCAGACCAAATTCCACCATTTGCTCTGCAGTAGGGCCAATAAAAGCGATACCTTCTTCTTCACAACGACGAACAAAGGTCGCATTTTCACTTAGAAATCCGTAACCGGGATGTATAGCGTTCACGCCAGATTGTTTCGCAATAGAAAGGATTTTCTCCATATCCAGATACGTTTCGCTGGCACTACCTTCACCCAATGAAAAGGCTTCATCGGCCTGTTTAACATGTAAACTCTTAGCATCTGATTCCGCATAAACGGCTACGGAGCCAATCTGCATTTTTTTCAGCGTTCGCAGAATACGGGTCGCGATCGCGCCACGATTAGCAATGAGTACCTTGTGAAACTCATAATTGGTTTTGCTCTGCATACTTTAACCTTGTTCGGGCCGTCCCGATTGCACTCTCATCACAATGGCCGTCCACTGTGCGTGTTATTATTCAAATCTCAATATGCCTCTCTTTTACTACCTTAAGCGAGACTCAATTAAGCTTCCCAAACTAATAAATTAATCGGTGTTGGGTTGTAACCATTACAAGGGTTATTTAATTGCGGACAGTTCGAAATCAGTATCACTATGTCCATCTGAGCTTTCATTTCCACGTACTTTCCAGCACCAGAAATGCCATCTTCAAACGTTAAACCACCCTCTTCCGTAACAGGCACATTCATAAAGAAATTGATATTGTGGCTGATGTCGCGTTTCGACAAGCCATACTCTGGATTTTCCGCAATCGCCAACATCCAGCTATCACGACAGGCGTGCATACAACGCTTTTCTAGGTCATAACGTATGGTGTTACTTTCTGTTGCACAGGCACCACCTAAGGTGTCATGTCGACCACAAGTATCTGCTTCAATGGTGATCATTACGTTATTTTCGTTGGTACGAAGCTCTGATCCAGCGGTCAAATAAACATTCCCTTGTTCACGAATAGTGTCAGTTGCACTATAACGCTCAGACGGTTTATTGGCGTTGTAAAAAAGTGTGTCCGCTGCTTGGTTACCTTCCAGGTCAACGATACGAAAATAACTGCCTGATTTGATAGTAGCGATAAAATAATCGCCCGCTTCAATATGAAAAATTTGGCTTGCTTCATTGGTATTTAATACGCTTTCTTTGATCATGGATTAACCCTCATAGCCAAGATAATAAAGTTCGTTGTTCGCAAAACCTCGTTCATTTTCTGGGCGAGAAATTTTGCAAAAATCGTCTGCTTCAACTGGCGCTGCTTTTTCTAATAGAATTGAAACTGGCTTTTTCGGATAGGTCGTTGCTTGGCTCAAAGGATGAGCACAAGTGTGCAGCATAACCAAAGTATCCATTTCAAAACGCAAAGTGATACGACTACCCGCTGGGCTGTTGTCTTCTACTAAACGCATATTACCATCAGCATCTGTGACAACTTTGCTAAACAAATTTAAGTTCGCAGTACTGTCCGCTTGAGTTAATCCGTATTTTGCCATCTCGACTAATAAAGCATCCGTACCATTTTGCAGCCATTCATTATGATCTTTTTGATAATCACGCTTACCCCATTTCGCTTCCACATGAGAGGCATGGCTGTTTCCGCTCACAGTTTCATGCCAACCTACTGAATCTTCGATGATGGAAGCGAAAATACGCCCCATATCGGAATACAGACAATGACCTTTTGTTAGCTTGAAAGTATGTTGTCCTTTTAATGTATCTGGCGCGTTATAACGCTCTAGCAAGTTCTCAGGGTTGTAAAAAACCATGCCAACATTGGCACCGCCTTCCACATCTGTTAGCGTCATTTGCATACCGCGACGCACTTTCAAAGACCAATGACTGGCTGCTGGAATAATAGTTCTGTAATTTTTCATTGCTTTTCCTTTTCAACTAATTACCAGTCATCAAACTGGCGCTTGGATCTACAGGATGAAGTCGGTCATCAATTTCCTCATAAAGGTCTTTTGAACCATGACCAAGCGGTAAATCGTAAGTAATGGAAGCCCCATAAGCATTTGGAGAATGCGGATCGTGGCGCACCTTATCGAATACCCAAAGTCTTGAGCCTAGATAAAACCCTTCTTTTAAGTCATGAGTCACCATAAAAACGGTTAGATTGTGATCTCGCCATAGTTCCAACACTAAAGCGTGTATATCGGCTCGGATACCAGGATCAAGGGCACCAAACGGTTCATCAAGTAGTAGAATTCTTGGTTTGCATATAAGCGCTTGGGCAATAGCAAGACGCTGCCTCATACCGCCAGACAGTTCATCGGGATAACGATGTAACGCATGATCTAAACCGACTTTTTCTAACATTTCTGTTGCTTCTTGCTTCGCTTGGCTCTTTTCTTTACCGAACAAGTAGCCCGTTAAAGAAGACTTTTGGAAACCTTTAGCAGCGATCACATTTTCCAAAACGGTCATATGAGGAAACACAGAATATTGCTGAAATACGATGCCACGATCTGGACCTGGCTCATTAGGTATCGATTTTCCATCCATCAACAATTCACCTGAACTTGGATCTTCAATACCTAAAATCATTTTCAAAAACGTACTTTTACCGCAACCAGACGCGCCGACTAACGTAATAAACTCACCTTCTTGAACCGTCACATCAACGCGTTCTAGAATGACATCTTTTCCATATTTTTTACCGATTTTCTTTGCTTGAATAATCGGATTAATCTGAGTATTAATTTGGCTCATGATTTCGCCTCCTGACTCCAAGGAAAGAGTTTTTTATTCACTAGTCCCAGTAAGTAATCAAACAAAAATGCCAATAAAGTAATCCACGCCACATAAGGTAAAATGACATCCATAGATAAGTAACGTCGTACTAAGAAAATTCGATAACCTAAGCCGTCCGTTGACGCGATGGCTTCAGCAGCAATCAAAAACAGCCAACCAGATCCTAATGACAAACGCACCGCATCGATCAATTTCGGCATCACTTGTGGCAAGAGAACACGGATTAAAATTTGGAGAGTACTCGCACCTAACGTTTGCGCTTTCACCAGCTGTTCGCTGGGAATCTCTTGTGTTCTTCGCTGAATATCCCGGGCGATAAAGGGCGTTATCCCCACGGCAATCAGAACAACTTTAGACATTTCCCCTAATCCCACGACGATGAATAAAATCGGTAAGAGAGCCAGAGGTGGTACTAACGAAATCACAGTTAAAAGAGGAGAAAAACCAGCAGAGACTAGAGGTAAAGCCCCTGTTAACAGGCCTACCAGCAAACCGATTACCGCCGCTATCGCAACACCTGACGCCAGGCGAATCAAACTGCTTAATGTGTCTTTCCAGAAAATGAGCTCCCCAGTTCGTTTACTGGGCTCAAATGCCATTCTGTACATGGCATCTCCCATTTGACTGAACGCTGGTAACAATTTGTCATTGGAATTAACCGCCAACCTTGCTTCCGATCCCATCATATAAACGATGATTAAAAGAAGAAAAGGAAGCAAACCCAGCAAAATCCCACGGGTTCGAGTCGGCTTATAATTGATCAGTTTTTTCATGCTATTACTCCTCAGTGTTTCCCACTTACCATTGGCGCTATTACCGTAACGCCAATGGTCGTATTGGAAATAGATTATGAGCTAATGCTTATAACTGACCGTTTTTGGCCATTTCCATATAAGTAGGATCAAAGCGAAGTTTTATATAGCTTGGGTCACCGAAAACGCCTGCAGGGGTTTCAATACCAATCACGCCGGCACCGGGTGCACCATCGCCTAGCAAGCCATGTTCAAAAGAGAACTCAGCGACGTTTTGCATTGTCGCGATAAGTTTTTCACTATTGGTTAGAGATAAAGCCGCTTCGGGTGTGTAGAACATCTCTGTGCTTGCTAACTGTGCATCATAACCAGCAAGATCCGTTTCAGAGGCTTCTGCCATGAAAGTACGTGTATCGATTGCTACTTTATCGCTGCCACTCATTAACTCCATGATTTCATACCAAGCGCCCACTAAAGCTTTACCTAGATTAGGATTCGCGTTTAGCGTGTCAGTATTGATCACCAATAGGTCAATAATTTCGCCTGGGATTTGAGAGGAATCAAACACCTTGTTGCTATTAGGCTGAGCTAGGATTTCACTTACTAGAGGGTTCCAAGTCACAACAGCCGTAATATCGTCAGTACCATAAACAGAAACCATGTCAGCATCAGATGTGTTAACAACATTCACATCCGCTTCTTTTAGACCAACCGTGTCTAATCCACGAGCCAATAAGTAGTGAGACACACTTAATTCAACAAGGTTAACTATTTGACCTTCGATGTCTGCAAGAGAGGTTTTATCTTTTAGAATGATGGCGTCATTGCCGTTGGAGAAATCACCTACGATTAACGCCGTGCTGTCCACACCACCTGCAGCAGGAATCGTCAATGCGTCCATGTTTGTCATGGTACAAGCATCGAACTGGCCTGTGGTGTATTGGTTGATAGATTCAACGTAGTCGTTGATTTGCACGACATCAATATCGATACCGTATTTGTCGCCCCATTTTTCGACGATACCTTCTTGAGCGCCATATGCCCAAGGCATCCAACCGACATAAATAGACCAACAAACTTTAAAAGAATCCGCCGCCATGGTATTGGCAGAAACAAGAAGGGAAAATAGTAGAACGGTTACTTTTTTTGAGCAGTATTTCATTAGAAGTCACCTTTTCAGTTTTAAAGTTACACATGGAGTACCCTTGGCAATAACGCCATGCGGTCTCCCGGGCTTTTATCCCGCCGTGTAACCCTGAAACATCAAGGTCGAAAGCTCTCGGACCAGTCTTCACTAAACTTTTCAGCCTAGCCGGAACCCTAGCTTTCTATTGAATTCTAAATTGTCTTGTCCGATATCACCAAAGATACTAACAAAAAAATTTAAGCATATAGTGTGCCAAATCAAAAACCACTTTAAAAACAAAGTGTTAGATTTTAATCATATCTATTTCACTCTACTCAAAGACAAGTATTGCTCTAAAATAGAGCAATACTGATAAGCATTGCTCTATTTAGGGTCTACTTGTAGTGGTCAACTAATCCCGGACAGTGTTTTGAGTTTTTCCTCAGCCTGCAACGGGCGAAATGCCACCATTGAATGCGTGAGATCGCTGTCGGTTGTAATAGCCCATCAAGTAGCTCCCGACATCTTTCTGGTCATCCGGCACCTCATTTATAGCGGCGATCTCACCACCTACGTGGTGTCCCGAATCATGGGACCACTACATACCACCCCGAATCGTAGGGACGCCCTCCATGGCTGCCCCAATATCTACTCCAATACCCGCTCCAATACCCAATCTAACAAACACAAACGGCACTGGTATGGCCACGGACGGCGCTGTTCCCTACCGTTCTGTCGCCATCGGTTATTTCAGTTTACGCACGCGTTTGGCAAATGGTGCCTTGCCTGCGCTGCCTTTTCCTGCGCCAGCGGCCTTGCCATTGACCACGCCTTTGGCTTTTTTCGCTGCGGCGCCTTGAGAGCGGGCTTTGTTATTGCCGCTGTCGGCTTTTTGCGCAACCGGTGCTTTGGTGGCCTTGCCTTGCACACCACGTCCTTTGGCGTGGTAGCCAGGACGCTGGCGGCTACCGGAAGGAGCATCTTCGGCGGGGATCAAGGCATCCGGGCCTTTACCAATCAGGTCATGGCGTCCCATACGTTTGAGTTCTTCACGCAGCATCGGCCAGTTTCGTTCGTCGTGGTAACGCAAGAAGGCTTTTTGCAAGCGACGCTGTTCAATGTCGCGGGGAATGGTCATTTTGGCGGTTTTGTAGCTCATCCGTTGCAACGGGTTACGTTCGGAGTGGTACATGGCCGTGGCCAGTGACATCGGTGATGGATAAAAAGTCTGCACCTGATCAACACGCATTTTCTGGCTTTTAAGCCAGCGCGCCAGGTTCATCATGTCTGAGTTTTCGGTGCCTGGATGGGCAGCAATAAAATACGGCACCAGATATTGCTCTTTACCGGCTTCTTTCGAGAACTTGTCGAACATGCGTTTGAAGTTGTCGTAGGTGCCCATCCCCGGTTTCATCATTTTGGTGAGGACGTTTTTTTCCGTATGTTCCGGGGCTATTTTTAACAAGCCACCCACGTGGTGGGTCACCAGTTCACGTACATATTCCGGATCTTCTACCGCCAGGTCGTAACGCAAGCCAGAGGCAATGGCGATACGTTTGACGCCGGGCAAGGCCCGCGCAGCACGATACAACTCGGTGGTCGGTTTATGGCTGGTTTTGAGGTTTTTACAAATACCGGGATACACACACGACAGCCGACGACAGTTTTTCAGGATCGTCTCGCTTTTGCAGTTGAGCATATACATGTTGGCGGTTGGGCCGCCCAGGTCGGAGATGGTGCCTGTGAACCCTGGTACCTTGTCACGGATTTCTTCAATCTCGTGAATGATGCTTTCCTGCGACCGACTCTGAATAATGCGGCCTTCGTGCTCGGTAATCGAGCAGAAGGTACAGCCGCCAAAACAGCCACGCATGATATTCACCGAAAACCGGATCATATCGTAAGCCGGAATGCGGGCATCACCATACGCCGGATGTGGAATGCGCTGGTACGGCAATGCAAAGACGGCGTCCATTTCGTCGGTTTCCAGCGGAATGGGCGGTGGGTTGACCCACACTTCCTGGGTACCGTGTTTTTGCATCAGCGGGTGCGCGTTATAGGGGTTGGATTCCTGGTGTAACACCCGTGAGGCATGGGCATACAGGGCGCTGTCGTTGCGTACCTTGTCGAATGAGGGCAAGCGAATATAGGTGCGGCTGTTGTCGTGTTCGACCTTGCGCTGCAATGGCATCGGGACAATTTTGACCGGCATGATATCGGTGTCGGCATCGGCCCCTGCTTCCAGCGCTTGCTGGTCGGAAGCACAGCTGTCGCTGTTGGCTTCTTTCATTTCATAGGGGTTGGCAATAACGTCGATTTTCCCCGGCCAGTCGATGCGGGTTGAGTCGATTTCAGTCCAGCCTTGTGGCGCGGCATCACGCAAAATGGCGGTACCACGCAGGTCGATAATATCCTTGATATCGCGCCCTTCGGCCAGTTTGTGGGTTAGATCCACCAATGCCCGTTCAGCGTTGCCGTACAGCAGGATATCCGCTCCGGAATCGATCAATACCGACCGCCGTACCTGATCGCTCCAGTAATCGTACTGGGCAATCCGGCGCAGGCTGGCTTCGATTCCGCCAATCACAATCGGAATATCCTTGTACACTTCACGGATTTTCTGCGAATAGACAATTACGGCCCGATCCGGACGCTTGCCCGGTTCACCGCCGGGCGTGTAAGCGTCTTCCGAACGTACCTTGAGATCCGCTGTGTAGCGGTTGATCATCGAGTCCATATTGCCCGCTGATACCCCAAAGTAGAAATTGGGTTGGCCAAGGCAGGTAAAGGCATCGGGATCGTTCCAGTCTGGCTGACAAATCAGGCCAACACGGAAGCCCTGGCTCTCCAGCAGCCGTCCGATGACGGCCATCCCGAAACTGGGATGATCGACATAGGCATCACCACACACCACAATAATGTCGCAACTGTCCCAGCCCAGCTGATCCATTTCCTCTCGCGTCGTTGGCAAAAACGGTGCGGTGCCGAAACACTCGGCCCAATAGGGAAAATGCGAAAACAGGTGTGGCACCTCGGTCGTGACCGGCTGCTGGTTGGACTGCGACATAAAATTCAAGCTCTTGTATACACGGACTGGCGGACGCCAAAGATTGGCTATTCTCCCAAAATTCGGCCCAAGACTGAAGAATAACCCAGTCAAATAGTCGGAAATTGGCGGTAATATCCCTATTAATTAACACCTGACCGCCTCAGCCGTGCAAAAGACCAGTATCTGATCACAAAAGCGTCATTGGCCGCTGCGTCCATAACAACAACAGGGAATCCATGCGCGCTTCTGTTATTCCAGCAAAAACTGCTAACATCCTTATTAACTTATCGAGATACAGCCCAACATAATGGCCCACCGTGAATCCCGAGCAAAACAGGGGAGCCCTCCGCCCCGAATCATGGTTGTTGATGACCAGGCCCCTCGGGCTGCCATCCTGCAACAGGCATTATCGGACGCCGGTTGTGAAGTCGTTGCCTGCCTCGCCAGTGCCCAGGGCCTGATGAAAAAGGTGATGGAACACCAGCCAGACGTCATTATTATCGACATCGAAAGCCCGGATCGGGACATGCTGGAGCATATGACCGTGCTGAATCAGCACAACCCCAAGCCGGTGATCATGTTTTCTGATGAAGACGACCCCGCCACTATTGAAAAAGCCGTACGGGCCGGAGTCAGTGCTTACGTTGTCGATGGTCTCAACCCCGCTCGCGTCAAGTCCATTATGGATGTGGCCGTCGCCCGCTTTCGGGAATTCCAGGCTTTGCGTGGCGAGCTGGAAAAAACCAAAAACCAGTTGGCCGACCGACGTCTGCTGGACGAAGCCAAAGCCTTGCTGATGAAGCAAAAAAACATGTCGGAAGAAGAGGCGTATCACGCCATGCGCAAAATGGCCATGGATCGCGGCCAACGTATGGTGGATGTCGCCAAAAACATTATTTCGGTAATGAACCTGCTGAACGGTTGACTATGACAGACTCTGATCCACTGGAAAAATCCAGCCTGATACTGGGCTACATGCCACTGAGCGACAGCCTGCCCCTACTGGTAGCCGATGCCCAGGGTTACTTTGCCGCAGAAGGCCTCAACGTCGAGCTGCAACAGGAAGTCTCCTGGGCCAATATTCGTGACAAGGTACTGGTCGGCCATCTCGATGGTGCACAAATGCTGGCCCCGATGTTACTGGCGACCCATTTGGGTCTGGGTGGTCTGAAAAAAGCCATGATGGCTCCCTTTGCCTTTGGCCTGAACGGTAACGCCTTTACGATCTCACGATCGTTAGGCCAACAGCTGGAAGAGCAGGCCTCCGGGCAATCTCCTGCAGGGGATGCTATCGCCTCAGGCAAAGCACTCAAAAAGCTGGTTCAGAACCGCCGTTCCCGGGGTGAGTCGCCGCTGATTTTTGCCACTGTTTATCCCTACTCCATTCACAACCTGTTGCTACGGGACTGGCTGGCCGCATCGGGCGTGGACCCGGATCAGGATGTGATTCTGGTGGTACTGCCGCCATCACAAATGGTTGATCATTTATCGCTGTCTCATATCGATGGGTTTTGTGCCGGTGCCCCCTGGAACTCAGTAGCGATCCAGCAAGAAGTTGGCGAATGCTTGCTGACTGGCCCGGACTTGTGGCACAGCGCCCCCGACAAGGTACTGGGACTGACCCAGGAGTGGGCCAATACTCACCCCAACACCACCCAGGCCCTGATCCGGGCACTGGACAAGGCCACTCTCTGGCTGGACGATCACCGCGAAGCCGCAGGAGCCTTATTGGCCGATGCGATTCAGATTCCGGTTGCAGCGGCTTTGCCAGCACTGGTAGGCGAGTTTGTTTACCGCCCCGGAGAATCCCAGCAGCAGCAGCCGGATATGCTGGTGTTCCACCGCTCATTGGCCAACTATCCCTGGCAAGAGCATGGCGTCTGGTTCCTGCAACAAATGCAGCGCTGGGGCTGGGTCAGTTCCGCCCTGGACTGCGAAGAAACTATCCGCGAGTGCTACCGTAGCGACCTGTACCAGCAAGCATTACAGCGGCCTGCACTCGTGGCAGAAGGTACCCGGCTGGCGCTGGATCATCGCGATCCGTGGCAGCTGGATGGTGTGGCCATGGCACCAACGGCGTTTAGTTATCATCGTTAATCCTGTCAGCAGAAACCACGACCAGAGACCACCGTCAGAAAACGCCCAAAACCGGGCTAACCTGGCCCGTTATTGCACCAGTCTTGTGCCGATTGATCAGGCGATGAGGGATTACCACTTGTTGGTCCAGCCTTGAGGTATTCACCAAAATACCACCCAAGGCCAGCTGTATGGGCATGACAGTGGTTTTTGTTTCTTTTTCCGGGTGATGCTCAGGTTTTGGCACATCGTTTGAATATCAGTCCTTATACAAGTCCAATGGCGGACTGCATTTAAAACACAGAATTCAAGCAAAGGCGCTACAACGTTTACACGTTGTGGCGCTTTTTTTTGCTTCAAAACCTGCTTCAGAGAGGAAATATGATGCGAGTAATTACTCCATTACGCCGAACATTACTGACCAGTGCTGCCATTCTGGCAACCGGACTGGCGACGCTGGCGGCACCCGCTGCGCTGGCAAAGCAGTACCCTGAGAAAGAAGAGCTCACGTTCGGCTTTATCAAACTGACGGACATGGCGCCTCTGGCCATTGCTTATGAAAAAGGCTACTTCGAAGACGAAGGCCTGTACGTCACTCTGGAAGCCCAGGCGAACTGGAAAGTGCTACTGGATCGTGTGATCGACGGCCAGCTGGACGGTGCTCACATGCTTGCAGGCCAGCCGTTGGGCGCCACCATCGGTTTTGGTACCAAGGCCGATATTATCACCGCCTTCAGCATGGACCTGAACGGCAACGCCATCACCGTCTCCAACGACATCTGGCAACAAATGAAGCCTTATGTCCCCATGGGAGCCGATGGCAAACCGATCCATCCAATCAAGGCCGATGCCCTGAAGCCGGTCGTTGACAAGTACAAGGCAGCAGGCAAGCCCTTCAATATGGGCATGGTATTCCCGGTATCGACCCATAACTATGAGCTGCGTTACTGGCTCGCAGCCGGTGGCATTCACCCTGGCTACTACGCCCCCGCCAAAGGCGATACCTCTGGCAAACTCAATGCCGATGCCTTGCTGTCGGTTACGCCACCACCACAGATGCCCTCCACCATGGAAGCCGGTACCATTTACGGTTACTGCGTGGGCGAACCCTGGAACCAGCAAGCCGTGTTCAAAGGCATTGGCGTACCGGTGATTACCGACTATGAAATCTGGAAAAACAACCCGGAAAAAGTCTTTGGTGTAAGCCAGCAATGGGCCGATAAATACCCGATCACCCACAAGGCCGTGGTCAAGGCACTGATTCGTGCCGCTGCCTGGCTCGATGCCGACAACAACGCCAACCGTCCGGAAGCCGTTAAAATTCTCTCCCAATCCAACTATGTGGGGGCTGATTACGACGTGATCGCCAACTCCATGACCGGCACCTTTGAATACGAAAAAGGCGACACCCGGGACGTACCGGATTTCAATGTTTTCTTTCGTTATAACGCAACCTACCCTTACTACTCCGATGCGATCTGGTACCTGACCCAAATGCGCCGCTGGGGACAAATTGCCGATGCCCAACCGGATAGCTGGTACATGGATATTGCCAAAAAAGTCTACCGTCCAGACATCTATGCCGATGCAGCCAAAGCCCTGATCAAGGAAGGCAAGCTGGATGCTGTGGATTTCCCGGACTTCACGACCGAAGACGGCTTCAAAGCCCCACAGACCCAGTTTATCGACGGCGTAACCTATGACGGTAAAGCCCCCAACGCCTACCTGAAAAAATTCAAGATTGGTCTGCAAGGCAACGACAAAATCTAACACTCGATAGATTTATCAGACCCCGTATCGACCCATACCAACAACAACGGTCGATGCGGCATACACGGCGGGGCGATGCCCCGAACGTCAGCAACCACCGTGCGACCCGGAGATATACAACATGAATATGGCACTGTCGAAATTGCCGTGGCTTGAGCCTATAGTGAAAATCCTGCAAGGCGACAACATCGGTCTGAATTTCCAGATCATCGCCAAAGCCATTGGTGTGCCGCTGGCCGGTATCCTGGTGTTCCTGATGATCTGGCACGGAGCCGCCAGTAATATCGAAACCTCGTTGGGTAATTTCCCCGGCCCTGCGGATGTGTACGAACAGAGCAAGGGCCTGATCAGCGAACACATTGCCGAGCGCGAAAAGGCAGAGGCCTTTTATGAACGCCAACAGCTGCGCAATGATGCCCGCGTGGCCGAAGACCCCGATTATGTGCCAAAGATTCGGGATTACACCGGCAAAGCCACGTATTTTGATCAGATCCTGACCAGCCTGATAACCGTCATGACGGGCTTTATTCTGGCCTCGCTGATCGCTATTCCACTGGGAATCCTGACAGGCCTGAGCGCCACGCTGAACGACGCGTTTAATCCGATTATCCAGATATTCAAACCCGTATCCCCACTGGCCTGGTTGCCACTGGTGACCATGGTGGTCAGCGCCGTATACGTCTCGGATGACCCGGCGGTGCCCAAGTCGTTTGTGAACTCCATGATCACGGTCATGCTCTGCTCGCTCTGGCCTACCTTGCTCAACACATCCGTGGGCGTTGCGTCCATTTCACAGGACTTGCAAAACGTCAGTCAGGTGTTGCGCCTGAACTTCATCACGCATGTCACCAAAATCGTCCTGCCCTCTGCCATTCCCATGATTTTCACCGGCTTGCGACTGTCATTAGGGATTGCCTGGATGGTACTGATTGCTGCCGAAATGCTGGCCCAGAACCCCGGGCTGGGCAAGTTTGTCTGGGATGAATTCCAGAATGGCTCATCCGACTCCCTTGGCCGCATCATGGTAGCGGTAATCACCATTGGCCTGATCGGTTTTGCCCTCGACCGTCTGATGCTCAGCCTGCAAAAAGCAGTGTCCTGGGACAAATCAGCCAACGTACGTTAAGCCATTAACACCGGAGAATTTATTATGAGCGTGATCCTCGACATCAGCCGCGTTGGCATCGAATTTCCAACCCCTAATGGCGCCTTCCGCGCTTTGCGCGACGTTGACCTGAAAATCAGACAGGGCGAATACATTTCCCTGATTGGGCACTCGGGCTGTGGCAAGTCCACGGTGCTGAATATCGTTGCTGGCTTGCTGCAAGCAACCGAAGGCGGCGTCATGCTCCACGGCCGTGAGGTCAACGAACCGGGGCCGGAACGGGCGGTTGTATTCCAGAACCATTCGCTGCTGCCCTGGCTAACGGCCTATCAAAACGTTGAGCTGGCGGTCAAAACCGTCTTCCAGGGCAAAAAATCCAAAGCCGAGATGCGCGCCTGGATTGAGCACAATCTGGAACTGGTACATATGACTCACGCCATGCACAAGCGCCCGGACGAAATTTCTGGTGGCATGAAACAGCGGGTCGGCATTGCCCGGGCACTGGCAATGGAACCCGACATTTTGCTGATGGACGAGCCGTTCGGGGCGCTGGACGCCCTCACCCGTGCCCATTTGCAAGACTCGCTGATGGACATCCAGAAAGAGCTGAACAACACCGTTATCATGATTACTCACGATGTCGATGAAGCTGTTTTGCTGTCGGATCGTATCGTGATGATGACCAACGGCCCGGCGGCGACCATTGGCGAAATTCTCGACATTGATCTGGAGCGGCCACGTAACCGCCTGGAACTGGCCGACGACCCTCGCTATAACCACCTGCGCCATCAAGTGCTGCGGTTTCTTTATGAAAAACACAAAAAAGTCGCCTGATCCGTCCTGATACACCTGCCCTCCGTCTTGCCCCAATCGTCACAGCAGCCACCGTTCTGATACTTTTATGTCAGAACGGTGGCCTGAAATCATGTCGTAATTCCTACAAACTCATCCTTTTGTCTTACAAAAAACAACAGTAAACGTTTGTTCTGACGACTTTATCCGTTCAAAACAGCGCCATTAAAGGTTTTTCACTCTGGTATGTAATTTGCCGTTATATAAACATATATATAACGAAACCATGGCTCAGATAATATTCACGAGCCAGGCAGCAACTAGCAATAGCAACCGCAGAGGATTACCCCGATGGAGCAGCGTTACAGGAAAGCAGTACCGGCCGGCGTCCTGAGTATTATGACCGCCATGGCGGCATCAGCAGACAACACCGATCGTTTCGAACTGGGGCGTATCGAAGTCAGCGCTGAACAGACATTACCAGCCACCAGCAGTGAATCAATCGACACCCAGGCACTCCGCGAAGAAAACCGGGAAACCGTTGGTGAAGCGCTGGATTTGCTCCCCGGCGTTACCCTCAGTACATTCGGTTCCCGTAATGAACAAACCCTTTATATCCGTGGTAACGACCTGCGCCAGATTCCGGTTTTTATCGATGGCATTCCAGTGTATGTACCCTATGACGGCTATGTTGACCTCGGCCGCTTTACCACCTACGACCTGGCTGAAATCAATGTCAGCAAAGGTTTCAGTTCAGTCTTGTATGGCCCCAATACCCTGGGTGGAGCCATTAATCTGATCAGCCGCCGGCCACAGCAAATATGGGAAGGCGATATCGGTATTGGTTATGCCAGTGGTGAGCAAGATGGCAGTGACAGCCAACGGGTCTGGATGAACATCGGCAGTAATCAAGGGCTCTGGTACAGCCAGATCAGTGCCTCCTGGCTCGACCAGAATGCCTGGGCCTTATCCGATGATTTTGAAGCCGTTGATACAGAAGATGGCGGCTTGCGTGACAACTCCTATCGCAACGACCAGAAAATCAGCCTGAAACTGGGCTACACCCCGAATAGCAGTGATGAATACGCCATTGGTTATATCAATCAGCAAGGGGAAAAAGGCACTCCTCCCTATGCCGGTACTGACAGTTCCACCAGTGCCCGTTACTGGCAATGGCCATACTGGAACAAGGAGAGCCTCTACGTCGTGACCCAAACCAGCCTGGGTGAAGGCCGCTATATAAAAAGCCGGGTGTATTACGATATTTTTGAAAACTCACTCTACAGCTACGATGACGACAGCTACAGCAGCCAGACCTATGGCTATGCCTTCCGCAGCTGGTACGATGATTACAGCTATGGTGCCAGCCTGGAATATGGTCAGCCACTGGGCAATCACAGTCTCAAGGCCGCCTTGCACTACAAGCTCGACCACCACGAAGAACACGATGACGACGACCCGAAACAGAATTATGAAGACGACATCGTCTCGCTGGCTGTGGAAGACACCTGGATGCTGTCGCCGCAGCAATACCTTGTAGCCGGTATCAGTCACGACCGCAGAAGAAGCCTGCAAGCGGAAGAGTACGATAGCGACACCGGTCTGATCAGCGATTTCGACAATAACAACGCCAGTGCCTGGAATCCGCAAATCGGCTGGTTTGCCCAGCTGGACAAACAGCGTGAAGTCCGTCTGACCCTCTCCCGCAAAACCCGCTTCCCGACCATCAAGGACCGCTACTCCTATCGCATGGGGTCGGCGTTGCCCAACCCGGATCTGGAAGCAGAAAAATCCACCATTCTGGAGGCTGGCGGCTCACAACTCTGGGGCGACTGGCTACGGCTGGACGGCACCGTTTTCTATAGCAAGATTCGTGATCTGATCCAGTCTGTTGACCTCGATGAAGACACCTACCAGCTGCAAAACATCGGCAAGGTCACCAGCAAAGGGCTGGAACTGAGCGCCGTCAGCTGGATTGGCGACAGCCTGCAACTGGATGCCAATTACAGCCTGTTGAAGCGCACCAACGACAGCTCCGACCTGGTCCTGACCGATGTACCAGACCACAAACTGCAGGGACGTATCAGCTGGCAGGCAACAGATCCTCTCCGCCTGGCCATTCGGGGCCAGTACGAAAGTGAACGTTACAGCGACAGCGATGGCACTATCGAGCTGGCCGCCTGGAGCCGAATCGACCTGACTGCCGACTACGATTTCACCCAGACCCTCAAAGGCCAGCTCGGCGTTACCAACCTCGGTGATCGCAACTACGCCCTGGATGACGGCTTTCCTGAACCGGGTCGTCAGTGGCATGCCAGCCTGAACTGGCAATTCTGAAGGGAGTGATACCGATGTTATATCGTCACCTGCTGCTGCCAGCGCTGTTGTTACTGCATACGCTGACCACCAGCGCCCAGACCATTACCCTGATGACCAGCTACCCGCAACCGGTCGTATCAGCATTTCAGCAAGCGTTTGAAGAACAACACCCAACCCTGCAACTCAATGTCCTCTGGCGTATGCCCTTTGATGCCCTGCCCTACCTGTTGCAACCGCAGCAGGGAGGCGTGGATGTCTACTGGACGCCATCCCAAACCAACTACCTGCGCTTAAAAGCCGCCGGTGCTCTGGCACCGTTAAAGCTGGATCGTACTGGCTTGCCGGATCATCTCGACCAGACCCGGCTGCGGGACATGGACGATACCTTTATTGCCAGTGAAATTGCCGGTTATGGTTTGTTTATCAACCCCCAACGTCTGCAGCAACTTGCCGTTGCCGAACCAACCAGCTGGCACGATCTGACAAACCCTCGGTTGCGGGGCACGGTCGCACTGCCGGTACCCTCGGCGGTCGGTTACGCGCCGATGCTGATCGATCAGCTTTTGCAGGCCGACGGTTGGCAACAGGGCTGGAACAACTGGCAAGCCATTGCCGCGAACAGCCAACTGGTTGATCGCCGTGGCAGTTTTGTTACCGACAAGGTCAGCACTGGCCAGGCAGCCATCGGTCTGACCATGGACTTCTTTGCCAACGCCACCATTGCCAGCGGCGCAGACGGGCGCTTTGTTTACCCGCAACAAACCGCCTTTAATCCAGCCCATATCGCCCTGATGACGGATAGCCGCCGGCCGGACGCTGCCCGGTTATTTATTCGCTTTGTGCTCTCGGAAGCAGGACAACAGCTGTTGTTTCACCCGGATATTCGCAAACTCCCTATACGCCCTTCGGTCTACCAACAGGCACCGGACAATATACCCAACCCCTTCGGCCTGGCACTGGACAGTCGTTATAACCCGGCCAAGGGCCTGAGCCGACGCCCCCTCACCAACGCCCTGTTTGATGCCGCCATTACTCATAATCACCCGGCGCTGATCGAGACCAGCCGGCTGCTGCATCAGGCCAGCCAGCTAGCTGCCCCGGAACCGGAAAACAACCCGATACTGCAACAGGCTTACGCGCTCTTTCATCGCCTGCCAGTGACCGAACCCGACGCTACCTCCGAGATACTGCACGATTTTCAACAACGAGAGCACAACCCGGCCGCCGACGCCCGTTGCCAGACACTGGAACAGCAGTGGCAAGGCGAGTTCGCCCGCCAGTATGCCGCCGCCGCTGATCTGGCTCGCCAGGTGATTGCCGGAGAGGCAACCTTATGATGCCACCTGTTGTTATAACGCTGCGGTTGCTACTGCTGTGGTTAATACTGCTGCCCAGTCTTGCCGCTGCGGATCCAATCACCAGCTCGGCACTGGGTCGACGGGCGCTGTCACAGCCAATGCCCGGATTAACAGCCACAGAGCTTGAACAGTTTCTGCAAGGACGCAGTCTGTTTGCCCAGATGTGGGTGATTTCACCCTCGGCGGATCAGCACGTCGATGGCCTAGGGCCGCTGTATAACGCCATCTCTTGTGCCAGCTGTCACCCCGGCAATGGCCATGGACGGGCACCCGACAGGCCCGGCCAGGCCATGCGCTCCATGTTGGTACGCCTGAGCTTGCCCGGCCACGATATCCATGGCGGGCCACGGCCTCATCCGTTCTGCGGTGACCAGCTGAATGAACAGGGCGTGCCCGGTGTGGCAGGCGAAGGGAAAGCCAGTGTGTCGTATCAGGAACAGGTAGTCCGACTGGCGGATGACACCGCAGTAACATTGCGACGACCACAACTCAATCTGTCCGCCAGCCGCTGCCAACCTGCCACAGAGCTACTGACCTCCGCCCGCATTGGCCCGGCGCTGGTTGGTCAGGGGTTGCTGGATGCCATCCCCAACGCGGCTATTTTGCAGCGGGCCGACCCGGAAGACCGTGATGCCGATGGTATCTCCGGCCGCCCCAATCCGGTTTACGATGTCGCCCTGCAACAAATGACGACTGGCCGTTTTGGTTACAAAGCCAACGTGCCCAATTTGCGCCAGCAGATTGCGTCGGCCTTTCACGGTGATCTGGGTATCAGCTCCTCTCTGTTTCCAGACCAGAATTGCACCGCGGCACAAACCGACTGCCAGACCGCCGCCACCGGTGGTGACCCGGAATTGAGCGACGAGCAACTTGATCAGCTGGTGTTTTATCATCAAACGCTGGCATTACCTGCCCGACGTCAGCCCGAGGCACCGAACGTACAACTTGGCGAACAGCTGTTTTATCAAGCCGGTTGTGAGAGCTGCCATCGAGCACAATTCAAAACCGCGGCCAATGCCAGCCCGGCGATTCTGGCCAATCGCACCATTCAGCCCTGGAGTGATTTGCTCTTGCACGATATGGGGCCAGAGCTGGCGGATAATCGCCCGGATTTTAACGCCAGCGGTCAGGAATGGCGGACGACGCCATTATGGGGAATCGGGCTCGCGGACAAGGTCTCCGACCACCCCGGTTTTCTTCACGATGGCCGCGCCCGTAACCTGCTGGAAGCGATTTTATGGCATGGTGGAGAAGCCAGTAAAAGTCGAACGGCCGTTACTCTGATGAGCCGTGAACAACGTCGGGCCTTGCTGGATTTTTTACACTCGCTGTAAAGCAGCTGGGGCCTGGTCTGGGGTCTGGGGCATCAAGCAGGAAGACAGGGTCAGGCAACATGCCCCAGAATCCACCAGGCTTCCGCCATCGCAATCAGCATCAGTAGCGCACTCAGCGTCTGCCAGAAACTCAAAGGATGTCGCTTGATCAAAGGCTCTCGGGTGTGTTGCTGCAACAAGCTGTTATTGGGCTGATAGAGGTCGGTACGAAACTCGGAAAAGGAATCATACCGTTGTCGTATCACGGGGTGTGCCGCCTTTTGCAATACCAGCTCCAGCCATAGCGGCAAGTCCGGGCGGTATTGCCGAATCGGTCGATATTGCCATTCATGCGTTGATTTGGCCCCACGCCGCCCAGCCTGCTCCATGGCAAAGGGTTGTTGGCCAGAAAGCATTTCGTACATCATCACCGCCAATGAAAACAGATCACTCTGACTGTTGGCGATACCATCAATCACATATTCTGGGGCGATATAATTCACCGACCCCAGCGGCATATCTTCATCGTCGAAAACGCCGGACTCTGCCAACCCCCGTACCATAACGGTGCCGTAATCAATAATCTTGATATTGCCGTCAGCGGCCAGAATAACGTTTTCCGGTTTAAGATCACGGTGCACCATACCCATTCGTTGCATAACCCTCAGGCCATTAATCAACTGGTCGGCCAAGGCCCGTACCTGGGGTAAATCGGCCATCGGGTGATCCAGCATCCACTGCCGCAGACTGCAGCCATCAATCCATTCACAGATGTGATACAGAAAGCGGCTGTTGGCCTGCTGCGGATACACTTTCATCAGGTTGGGGTGATCAAGGCGACTGCCGATCCACTGCTCCCGGGCAAAACCATCGAGATACACAGGGTCATCTTCAAAGTTGAGCGATGGCGCTTTAAGGGCATAAAAACGACCATCACGGCGATCGATTACTTTATAAAGATGGCTGCGGGCATTGGCATGTATCACCTGCGTCACCCGGTAATAATCCAGCGTTTGGCCAACAGCTAATACCGGTGGAATGACCCGGGCGCTGACAGCCCGTTGTGTTTCATCCAGCCCGGCAGCGGGCAAGGACTGAATCCGTACCATCACACAGGTCAGGTTGTCATCCGATCCGGCCTGCAAAGCCGCATCCAGCACGTCTCGACAAATATGCTCAATCTGATGCTGGCGCGTATCCGCTCCAACGCTCGCCATGGCTTGTTGCAGCTGCTCATGACTGACAAACCCGTGAACACCATCCGTGGTGAGCAATAATTGATCGCCAACCTGCAGATCACAGGTCAGATAGTCCACTTCCAGACGGGAGTCCATCCCTAACGCCCGGGACAAGGCCGAGCCACCCTGGCTATTGTGTACATGATCACGAGTGAGCGGTTCCAGCACCCCCTCTCGCCAGTGATAAATCCGGCTGTCGCCGACATGAAACAGGTGGGCCGTGCGGGACTTAAGCACCATGCCGCTAAAGGTCGTGACCAAACCATTGTGCCGGGCACTGGCCTGCTGGCCATGATGGAATAGCCAGGCATTCAGCGCCGACAGCACTCGGGCGGCAGCGGTTTTGACATCCCAGCTGTCTGGTGTGCTGTAATAATCCTGCAAAAAATGCGTCACGCTGGTGGCGCTGGCCTGCTGCGCGTTATCACTGCAACTGACGCCATCAGCAATACAGACTCCGATGCCCTTGTATTTGACGGCTGACAAGGTCGGCTGATAAAGCGCAAACGCATCCTGGTTGAGCACCTTGGTACCAGCGGTAGTGACACCACCAAACTGGATGTCTAATGTGTTGCTACTCATAATGGCTCAGGTCCAGGATCGTTTTGATCAACATCAGTTCACACTGATCATTTCGACAGTGCCATCGTCGTTTACTTCAGCCATATGGCCCTTGGGTTCTTTCATTGCCAACAGAGCAATAAAACCCACCACCGCCGTGCCTGAAATCACCATAAAGAAAGTCGAGTATTCCACCAGCGACAAGATCGTCAGATAGGTAACCGCTCCAACGTTACCATACGCCCCTGTCATACCGGCAATCTGGCCAGTCAAACGACGCTTGATCAGCGGCACCACCGCAAACACAGCCCCTTCCCCCGATTGCACAAAGAAAGAACACACCATGGCTGCCACTACCGCCAACCAGACCGGCCATTCGCTATCCACCATTCCCATCACCAGATAGCCCACCGCCAGACCCGCGGTCAGAATCAACAAGGTCGGTTTACGGCCAAACTTGTCAGATAACCAGCCGCCTCCCGGGCGCGACATCAGATTCATAAAGGCATAGGCAGACGCCACCATACCGGCGATCACCGGCGACAGATCAAAGGTTTCGGCAAAAAACAGCGGCAACATGGACACCACCGCCAGCTCGGAACCAAACGTGGCGAAGTAGAGAATATTCAATACCGCCACCTGCCTGAACTCATACCGATGCATCTCAGGCACGGCTTCGCTAAAGACGGTTTTGTTCACTTTCCAGACGTGTGATACCTCATAGGCGTACAGCAGCACCAAACCGATATAACACATCAGCGCCGTGGTCTCGGACAACATGCTCACTCCAGCAGGCGATAACTTCCAGGCCAGCAGCGCCATAGCGGCATACATCGGCACTTTCATGATCAGCAACAAGAAGAAATCTCCCTGGCTGGTCACTTCCATTGCTCCCATGTGTTTGGGTTTGAAATAGGTCGCGCCCTTGGGGGTATCGGTAATGTTCTGGTAATACACCACGCTGAACAACAGACTGATCAGCCCTGTCAGACCAATCGCATACCGCCAGCCATCATCTCCGCCAAACCACAGCGCAATCACCGGCAAACAAAAGGCCGCGGCGGCAGAACCAAAGTTGCCCCAGCCACCATAAACACCTTCGGCAGTGCCCAGCTCATTCGCCGGAAACCATTCACTGACAATACGAATCCCAATCACAAAACCGGCACCGATAAAGCCCATTAAAAAACGGGCAATGGCGGCTTGTGTAAAGTCCTCAGCCAGGGCAAACATAAAACAGGGAATCGAACACACCGCCAACAAGGCGGAATACACAATACGAGGGCCAAAGCGGTCGGTCAGCATGCCGATAATGACCCGCGCCGGTATGGTCAGCGCGACGTTCAGGATCAACAAGGTTTTGATTTCAGAAGGCTGCAATCCCAGGCTGGCAGCCATGGCCTGCAACATCGGGGCGTGGTTAAACCACACCAGAAAAGTGATAAAAAATGCCATCCAACTGAGGTGGAGGACTTTCATCTTGCCGGTAAACGACAACAGATTAAAACGTTCGGCGCTCATAACATGCTCTCTGATCCATAATACATACAGTAGCTCACGCCCCACGACGGCAAAGATAACCGGCACGGCAATACAACGAATTCAAAAAGACAGGAGAAACAAACAGAGGGAGTTATTGCACCGGAGCGGTAGCAGAACAGGCACCGTGTATAAGTTATCGAGACCTCATACAGACACGCAACAGCAGTTACTTTCCCAGCGATAACGACAGCCGGTGGCTATCGATCTCTGATCAGTTTTTTTGAATGCGCCGTTGCGTAAGTGTCAGATCACAACGCTGCGAATCTGACGAATAACCAATAACGAAGCAGGAAGAATGCCAATGATCATTGCCGATGCATCGGACCCGACAAAAATCAGCCCCCGGTTCCATCGTCTCCACCGTCAATCGGCATGACCTCTGCCTGAGCGTTGACCTTGGCAGCGGTCTTTTTTGTTGCATCAGTGCCCCAATCGCGGCTGTTTATACTTGCCAACACCTTTTTATCGCACCGATTTCAGGCAAAAAACCACAGTAAGGTTCTATTTGAGTGCGAAATCATTCTTTGCCACATCAGGCTACTGATACCTTTCTTACTGTCATAGCTGATTATTTTGCTGCCCAGAAAGACCACCTCACAACAGATACCCCCATGTTGAGCAGATCGGCAGGCTCCATACCGAGACCGATATCCACCCGCTCTGGCATAAAATCTGCTTTGATTCCACCACGTCGACGCCGCAGGTAACCTCCTGACTGATCAAAGAAGATCACGGCACACAACATCGACACACATATTCCCTATAGCAAAGGCGCTCCCAGGTTGACTGGTGAGCGCCTTTTTTTATGCGAAAAAAATGATATGAACAGCAATAGTCTCGTTATTATTGGTAACGGCATGGCCGCCAACCGGGTTCTGGAAGAACTGGGCACCGACCACCCGTTCGATACCATCCACGTACTCAGTGATGAGCATCTATGCCATTACAATCGCATCATGCTGTCACCCTTGCTGGCCAACGAAACCACCCTGGCAGCGATTACTCCCCACGATGCCAGCTGGTATCAGCAGCGCCGTATTCATGTGCACCTGAATACCGCGGTTACCGGGATCGATACAGAGTTACAGCAAGTGGTCACCGCGACTGGCCAGCACTTCGACTATCAAGCGCTCCTGATCGCCACCGGCTCCCGCTCCGCCATTCCCAGCATGCCAGGAACCGACGGCGACCAGCCCGACAACGTACTCGGCTTTCGTACCATGACGGATGTCGATGCCATGCTGGCAGCACTGCCGACCCTCAAACACGCCACCGTCATTGGGGCCGGTTTGCTCGGTGTTGAAGCTGCAGTCGGGCTCAAGGCCCAGGGCGTAGAGGTAACACTGATGCACCGCAACCCGGTGCTGATGAACCGCCAGCTGGATGCCACCGCCGCCACGATCTTGCAAGAGGAGCTGACCCAACGGGGCATCGATGTACGCACCGGCGTCTCACCACAATCCCTGAGCCTGAACGCCAACCGCGCCACAGCCGTGCACTACCGGCTGCGCAACCAGCCAGACACCGACACCACAACCATCCGACTCGACACCGACCTGGTCGTATTTGCCACCGGTATTTTACCCAACCGGGAACTTGCCGCCGCCGCCGGGATAACCACCCGCCGTGGTATCTGCGTCAACTCGCATATGCAAACCTCAGACAGCCATATTTATGCACTGGGCGAATGTTGTGAATTTGAAGGACAAACCTACGGCCTGGTCGCCCCCATCTGGGAACAGGCCAAAATCGTCGCGGCAGGACTGGCTGCCATCCCCCCTCTGGCATCTCCCTTACCCCGTTACGCCGAACAGCAGCATCTGACCAAACTCAAGGTCTCAGGGGTTGATATTCACAGCATGGGGCAATTTGAAGCCACAGGGCACGATCAGGTTATCCAGCTACAAGACCTGACATCCGGTGTGTATAAAAAACTGGTGATTCAGCAGCAGCGTATTGTCGGCGTGTTGTGCGTCGGCGATGTACTGGATTCCAACTGGTATTTTGACCTGCTTAGCCAGCAGGTTGATATCCGTGCCATCCGCGCCAACCTGATATTGGGCAAAGGATATTGCGATAACAACGCCGCCGGTTTGCAACACAGGGTTGATGCGTAGGGGCTGGCTTCGCTCATAGCCATTACTCGCCGTTGCCGACAGCCATGGCGAGCGTACCGCTTTATATGCGAATCCAGAATCCATGCGCTTTCACACGTCTTGCAGATCTCGACAGGTTGCCCTGCCTCTCTCACTGAAAAAGCCATATCAACGGTACGGATAGCGTTGGCTGACTACGCGGATAGTCGCTACCGGCCCATCCGCTTGTAATGACATGGCAATGACTCAGCAACCGAGAACTAGCCATGACTGAAAAACGCAGCCTGCCTGAATGGCGCGACTACATTGCCGGATGTCTGGATTTTCGTCCTGACGATGGTGTTTTCCGTATCGCCCGCGATATGTTCACTGAGCCGGACCTGTTCGATCTGGAGATGGAACACATTTTCGAGAAAGTCTGGATCTACGCCTGCCGCGAAAGTGAAATCGCCAACAGTAACGACTACATCACTCTGCGTGCCGGCCGCCAGCCGCTGATCGTTACCCGCGACAGCAAGGGCGAACTGCACGCCATGGTCAACGCCTGCCAGCATCGTGGTGCAACCCTGACCCGTCTGCAAAAAGGCAACCAGTCGACCTTTACTTGCCCATTTCACGCCTGGACGTACAAGAATGACGGCCGCCTGATGAAGGTGAAAGCACCGGGCGAATACGCCGAGGATTTCGATAAGTCCTGCCGTGGCCTGAAGAAGGCGCGGATCGAGTCCTACAAGGGATTTGTTTTTGTATCGCTGGATACAGAAGCCACGGATTGCCTGACCGAGTTCCTCGGGGATGCCCGTATCTTCTTCGATATGATGGTGGCGCAATCGCCAACCGGCGAACTGGAAGTACTGCCAGGCAAATCAACCTACACCTTCGACGGTAACTGGAAGCTGCAAAACGAAAACGGCCTCGATGGCTATCACGTCAGCACCGTGCACTACAACTATGTCGCCACCGTCCAGCACCGCAGTGAAGTGGATTCAGCCAACGGCAAGGGCTCCGACACCCTCGACTACAGCAAACTGGGAGCTGGTGACGCCGAAACCGACGACGGCTGGTTCGGCTTCAAAAACGGCCACACCATGTTGTTCAGCGATATGCCCAACCCTGCTGTTCGCCCCGGCTACGATACCGTCATGCCGCGTCTGGTCGAAGAACATGGCCAGCAACAGGCCGAGTGGATGATGCACCGTCTGCGTAACCTGAATATTTACCCAAGCCTGTTCTTTATGGATCAGATCAGCTCACAGTTGCGCATCGTACGCCCGCTGGCCTGGAACAAAACCGAGATCATCAGCCAGTGCCTGGGAGTAAAAGGCGAATCCGCCAAGGATCGCGAAAACCGTATTCGCCAGTTTGAGGATTTCTTCAACGTCTCGGGCATGGGTACTCCGGACGATCTGGTGGAATTTCGCGAAGCCCAGCGTGGCTTTCAGGCCCGTCTGGAACGCTGGAACGACATCAGCCGCGGTTACCAGGACTGGCAGTACGGTCCAACCAAAAATACCGCAGCATTGGACATCCAGCCTGCCATTACCGGCACAGAGTTCACTCATGAAGGCTTGTACGTTAACCAGCACGGCAACTGGCAAAACCTGATGCTGAAAGGCATCGATGCCAACCTGCTGAAATTGCACAACGACACAGGAGAGGGTCAGGAATGAGTACGCTACAACACCAAATCGAACAGTTTCTGTACCTCAATGCCGAGCTGTGTGACCAGCGTGACTGGGAAGGCTATCTGGCCATGTTCACCGAGGACAGCGAATTTCATGTGCCGCAATGGGACTCGGAATACGAAGTGACCACTGATCCGAAAACCGGTCTGTCATTGATGTATTACCCGACCCGTTCCGGCCTCGAAGACCGGATCTTCCGCCTGCAAACCGGTAAATCCGCGGCTTCCGTACCATTACCGCGTACCCAGCACCAGGTCCACAACGTCCGCATCAGCAAGCTGGACAACGACGTTCTGGACGTCAAAGCCAAGTGGCAAACCGTATTTACCCGCATGGGTATGACCGAGCAGTTCTACGGTGACGTGACTTACAGGCTGGTGCCTGCGGCAGGTGGCTGGAAGATCGCCCGCAAGCATGTGGTGGTGTTTAACGACACCATTAACTCGGTGCTGGATTTTTACCATCTCTGACGTCCAGCACTGCCGGAATCTGACACCTTTGAATCCGGGCAGCGGTAAAGCCCGGTATCTGCAAACCTGATAATGGCAAGACGCCGCCCGGTCTGTTACATGCAGACAATGGCGGCCCTCCAGAGGACCCCACCATGAAACATAATGTCGCCCTCAGTTTTGCCGATGGCAACACCCTGTTCTTCAAGGCCGGACACAATGATCTGCTGATGGACGCCGCCCTGCGCCATGGCGTCACCCTGCCGATCGACTGTCGTGAAGGTGTCTGTGGCACCTGCAAGGGACTGTGTGAATCCGGTCAATATGAAATTGAATACGCCGATGAAGAAGCCCTGACCGGGCAAGAAGCCGAGCAACGCTACGTACTGTCTTGCCAGACGCGTATCCAGTCGGACAGTACCTTCTACTATGACTTTGCCTCCAGCCTGTGCAACCAGACCGGTCAGCCAGGCAGTTTGAAACGCACCGCCACGATCACAGGCTTACAGGATGCATCCGCGGATTCCACTCTGCTAGCGCTGACATTGGCAGCCGACCAGACAACACTGAACTTCCTGCCCGGTCAATATGCCAACCTGCATATTCCCGGCACCGAACTGACCCGCGCCTATTCATTTGCCATCGGGCCTCAAGTCTCCGGAGAGCTGCAGCAGCTGACCTTTCTGATCCGTAAATTACCCAACGGCCAAATGGGTAAATACCTGCATCAGGCCCGTGTAGGCGACACCCTGGAGCTGGAAGGACCATTCGGCACCTTCTATCTGCGCGAACCGGACAAGCCCATGTATTTTATTGCTGGCGGCACCGGCTTGTCGGCGTTTCTGGCCATGCTGGATGTCCTGAAAGAGCTGAAAGAGCAGCCAGAATCCGTCAGTTATCCGATTCGCCTGTACTACGGTGTTAATCGCCTTGAAGATCTGTGCGAACAACACCGACTGGACGCCTACCGCACGCAACTGCCGGACTTTGACTGGACGCCTGTCGTCTCAAACCCCGCTAGCAACTGGCAGGGCTCTACGGGCTACATTCAGGAGCATTTGCCACTTGCAACGTTGCGTGACGCACCCTTCGATATGTATCTGTGCGGCCCACCGCCAATGATTGATGCTGTGACCCACTGGTGTGTCGACCATCACCTGGATAACGGCAAGCTGTATTCAGAGAAATTTACCGCGCCAGTCAGCTAGAGTTCGTTAGCTGACCGGCTCGCTCGTTTTCCTTCCTCGTTGCCTGATCGATTTGCGGACCTTGTGTCCGCTTTTTTATGTCCGCCAGACGGCGCGCCTGTTGCTGCATTCCAATCCGCTCCCCTCCTGCAGAGCATCGCTGACAATTCTCTGTTGCAGACAATCCCAACAATACCAAACTTCTGTTTTTATTGCGTTTTACGGATGTGCCTCGCCTTTTCCGGCTAGTGGGAGACGCCGTATCTTTACAGAATGATTGCAACACAACCACATCACTCAGGAGTGTTGCAATGACAGGAACCACGATTGAAATCACCAGTCCAGACGGCCAGTTCAGCGGTTATCTGGCTAGCTCCATCGATGGCAAAGGACCAGGTCTGGTGTTGTGCCAGGAGATTTTTGGCGTCAACGCCGACATGAAAGCCGCCGCCGATCATCTGGCGGAAGAAGGCTATACCGTACTGGTCCCGGATCTGTTCTGGCGTCAGCAAGCTGGTCTGGAACTGACCGAAGCTGATTTTGAAAAAGCCCTGTCGCTCTATCAGGCGTTCGATGAAAACAAGGGGGTGGACGATATCCAATCGGCTCTGGCCACCCTGGCACAACGCCCGGAATGCGAAGGCGATCTGGGTGTATTGGGCTATTGTCTCGGCGGCAAGCTGGCTTATCTGGCTGGTTGTCGCCTGCCCGAAGTTACCTGCGCCGTTAGCTACTACGGTGTTGGTATCGAGCAGTCTCTGGCAGACCTGGAAGGTCTGAGCGGCAAGCTGGTGCTGCATATGGCTGATAACGATCAATTCTGTCCAGCGGAAGCCCGTGAACAGATTCTGGCCGCGGTGGCGGACAACAAACAGATCCACGCCTTTGTCTACCCGGATACCGAACACGCTTTTGGCCGTGTCGGCTCCAGCCATTACAACAAAAGCGCTGCCCTGCTTGCCCATGAGCGTTCCATCAAGTATCTGCGCAGCACACTGGGGCCAGACTACGATCTCGAAGCCCTGTGGGAAGAACACATTCGCCACGAATTCGATACCCGTGACGTACCGGCGACCATGGCAACCATGGTGGCCGAACCTTATGTAAACCATATCCCCACCATGACCGGCGGCGTCGGCAGCAGCCAGCTGGCGCGTTTTTATCAATATCACTTTGTCCATGGCAACCCGCAGGACATGGCGATGATTCCCATCTCTCGCACCGTCGGCGCGTCCCAGGTGGTAGACGAGTTTGTCATGACCTTCACCCACGACTCTGAAATCGACTGGCTGGTCCCTGGCATCAAACCGACTGGACGCCAGGTCGAAATCCCGATGCTGGGTGTCGTCAAGTTCCGTGGTCCCAAGCTCTATCACGAACACATCTACTGGGATCAGGCCAGCGTACTGGTGCAGCTGGGCTTGCTGAATCCCGACGGCCTGCCGACGGCCGGGGCCGCCACCGCTCACAAACTGCTTGATGAATCCTTGCCTTCCAACACGCTGATGCCTTCCTGGGCCAGCAGTGCAAACAAAACCGTCGACTGAGGAAAACCCATGATCAATCTGAGCGATAAAACCGCCGTGGTCTGTGGCGGCTCCACCCTGATCGGCATGTCCGTTGTCAACGTGCTGCTGCAACAGGGCGCCCGGGTCTTTGTGCTGGATATCGATGACAGTGCCGAAGCCGAACTGGCCTCACTGGGAGCCACGTTCATGCCGCTGGATGTGACCGATGACGAGGCCATCAAGACTGCAGTCAGCCGTATTGGCGAGCAAGCCAGCGCGATCAGCCTGCTGATCAATATGGCCTGCAGCTACGACGACGATGGCTTTGCTTCCAGCCGTCAGCAATGGCTACGGGCACTGGACATCAATCTGATCAGCATGGCCATGGTCACCAAAGCGTTCCATGAACAATTGCAAGCCACCCGTGGTGCGGTGGTGAACTTCACCTCGATTTCCGCCGGGTGTGCCCAGACCGGCCGCTGGCTGTATCCGGTATCCAAGGCCGCTATCAAGCACCTGACCAAAGAGATGGCGATGGATCTGGCAGCCGATGGCATTCGTGTGAACTCGGTTTCACCGGGCTGGACCTGGTCCCGTGTTATCGACGAAGTCAGTGGCGGAGATCGCGCCAAAGCCGATGCCGTTGCTGCCGATTACCACCTGCTGGGTCGTCTGGGAGATCCGACCGAGGTTGCCAACGTCGTGGCCTTTCTCTGTTCCGACGAGGCCAGCTTTGTCACCGGTGCCGACTACGCCGCCGACGGTGGTTATGCGGTGATGGGCCCGGAACAGAACAAACCGGCAATTCCACGCCTGGCGGGCTAAGCCAGCCGGCCGATGATTTTTTAAACAGCCACACAACACCAAAAACAAAAAAAGTAATCACTTAACAAAACAAGGGTACTTATTATGCGCCGTATCGCTATCGTTGGAGCCGGTCAGTCCGGCCTGCAACTGGGAATGGGATTGCTGCAACAGGGCTATCAAGTCACCATGATCACCAACCGCACTGGTGACGACATCAGCAATGGCCGGGTCTCATCGAGCCAGTGCATGTTCGATGCTGCGATGAAAACCGAGCGGGATCTGGGCATCGATTTCTGGCAAGACAGCTGTCCACAAGTGGAAGGCATCGGCATCAATGTGATGAACCCGGAAGCGCCCGGCACCAGCCTGTTCAACTGGGCTGCCCGTCTCGACGCCACTGCCCAGTCTGTCGACCAGCGGGTGAAAATGCCGGTCTGGATGGACAAATTCATCGAGATGGGCGGCGAGCTGATTTTTGAAGATGTTGGTATCGACGCTCTCGATCGGCTGGCCAACGAACACGAACTGGTACTGCTGGCTGCCGGTAAAGGCGACATCGTGCGCTGCTTCGAACGCGATGATATAAAATCCGCCTTCGACACCCCCCAGCGTGCACTGGCACTGACTTACGTGCACGGCATGACCCCCAGCGAAGACTTCTCTCGCGTCGCCTTTAACCTGATTCCTGGCGTAGGTGAGTACTTCGTGTTCCCGGCGCTGACCACCACTGGCCCTTGCCACATCATGGTGTTTGAAGGTATTCCCGGTGGTGCCATGGATACCTGGCAAGATTGCAAAAGCGCCAACGATCACCTGCAAATGAGCAAGGACATCGTCTCCCGTTACGCCCCCTGGGAAGCGGAACGCTGCGGCAACATTACCCTCACTGACGACGGCGGCTATCTGGCCGGACGCTTCGCCCCAACCATTCGTCATCCCATAATGACCCTGCCGTCTGGCAAGCACGTCTTCGGCATGGCCGATGCCATTGTGGTCAACGACCCGATCACCGGTCAGGGCTCCAACAACGCCGCCAAGTGCACCGCGGTCTACCTGCAGTCTATTCTCAGCCGTGGAGAAGACCTGTCCTTCGACACCGAATGGATGCAATCGACCTTTAACAGCTACTGGGATTACGCCCGTCATGTGGTCGCCTGGACCAACAGCATGCTGACGCCACCGCCACCACATATCCTGCAACTGCTGGCGACGGCAACAGAACGCCCGGACATCGCCAGCCGAATCACCAACGGCTTTGATGATCCCCGCACCTTTTCCCCTTGGTGGTTCGATGCAGATGCCTGCAGCGAGCTGATGAAAAAAGCGGAAACCTGCTAAGGAGTCATTATGGAAACCCTGATAAAAACCGGGCTGCTCAGCGCCAGCGATGCCGACAGCCGTACCTTGCGTACCCTGTTTGGCCAGTTCGCCACCGGCGTGACCATCATCACGACGATGGCCGCCGACGATACCCCTGTCGGCCTGACGGCCAACTCCTTTTCGTCGGTGTCACTCGATCCGGCACTGGTGCTGTGGAGTCTCGACAAGCGCTCCCCCAACCTCGAACTGTTCCGTCATATCGAGCACTTCGCCATCAACATTCTGGGTGCCGATCAAGAGGATCTGTCAAACCGCTTTGCGCGGCCATCGGACGACAAGTTCGAGGACGTGGACTATTACCGCTGTGACAACGGCACCGCCGTACTCGACGGCGCTCTGGCCACTCTGGTGTGCCGTAACGAACGCCAGATCGATGCCGGAGATCACCTGATTTTCATCGGAGAAATCCACCACTACTCACTGGCAGGCGGTCAACCGCTGCTGTTCCACGGTGGCCAGTATCAGTCTCTGGCCCAAACCTGTAGCGCCTGACTTTTGCGGAGATAAACCATGAAGTATTCGACTCTATTGACTCGACCGGTGTCAGCACCGGGGCTGACCAAAACACTGCCACTGGCCATGGCTCTGGCGCTGACGGCCAGCCCGGCAGCACAGGCTTACGACCTGCCTGTTGTAAACCTGGGGTTGACCAGCTTTCTCGACGGTGGCGTACCGGCTGGGCCAGGGGTTTACCTGCAGGCCTATTACCAGAACTATTCCAGCACACGCCTGAATGATCAGGATGGCGAAGCTCTGGAACTCCCCAAAACCGATCTGGACTATCAAGTGTTAGTGGCCCAGATGACCTGGCTGTCGAACTATCGGCTGGGTAATGCCAGCCTCGGCATTAATACACTGGTGCCTTTCGTTACCTCCATGGAAGTGGATGACGGCATCAACAATATGGCGCTGACCGCACAATCCGGTACCGGTGACTGGCTGGTAGGGCCATTCATCCAGTTCGATCCGGTCATGGGCGATAATGGGCCAAAATTTGTCCAGCGTATTGAGCTCCAGTTCAATCTGCCCACCGGCGACAACGACACGGACACCAGCATCAATCCAGGTAACAACGCCCTGTCCTTTAATCCGTATTGGGCAGGTACCTACTGGTTCAGCCCTCAATGGACGGCATCAACCCGCCTGCATTACCTTTACAACGCCAAAAACACCGATCCATCCAGTGACTTTGGTGATGTCGAAAGCATGCAGGCGGGTCAGGCCTTCCATGCCAATGTGGCGGTCAGTCGCGACATGGGCAAGGGTTGGCGTCTGGGTATGAATGGCTATTTTCTGGAACAAATCACCGACACCAAAGTGGATGGCAAAACCGTGGCTGACCGTAAGGAATCCGTCTACGCCGTCGGTCCGGGGGTGATGTACAGCTTCTCTGCCGACAACCACATCGTCGCCAATGGCTACCGTGAGTTTGAGGTACAGAATCGTCCGCAAGGCAGTCGTATGCAGGTGCGCTGGATTCATCACTTCTGATTCCCGGTTCCGGCAACAGTTGGTCAGCTGCCATGGCAGCTGACCAACCGCTCTTTCCCTGCTCATGCTCCAGCGAGGTCATCATGCATAACAGTCAGCTTACCGACATCCAGACCAGTAGCCACAGCCGCTCACAAGCACATCTGTGGATGGAAAAGATCTGCGGCCCACATGCGCTCGATACCCGCATCGGTACCGAATCCCTCGACTTTCATTACCACGCTCGCCGGCTGCCCGGACTGGCGCTGATGTTCGGTGATATTTCCTATGGTACGGGAGTCAGTATTGGTGTGGATGGCCGTAACGGCTTGCAGGCCTACAGTATCAGTCTGCCCATCGAAGGAGAGCAGTTGCTCAAAACACCCGGATGCCAAACCCGGTCCGATCGCCGGCACGGGCTGATCCTGTCGCCGAATGCGTTTCAGCAACTCGATATGGAATCTTCCTGCATCAAGCAACAGCTGGTTATCCCGGCCTCTGCCATGCGTACGGTGGCGGAATCCTTGATCAATGAACCGCTCGAACAGCCGTTGCTGTTCGAGCCGTCACTGAACATGACCAACCCGGCACTGGAAGCCTGGTGGCAAATGGTGCAACAACTGATGGGCGACCATACCAGTATGCAGGCGCTCTACAGTCATCACCTGCTCAGTCGCGACCTGGAAACCAGTCTGATCAAGGGGCTACTCCTATCCCAGCCCAACAGCCTCAGTTCACGCCTGTCTGCAAGCCATACCGAACGCTCATCACTGCCCGGCTACCTGCAACGCGCCTGCCGCCTGATTCAACAGCATCTGGACGAAGACATCAGCATCGATGCCATGGTCGCCGCCGCCCGTGTCAGCCGCTTTACCCTGTTTGCTGCCTTCAGGGAGCACCTCCACAGCACCCCAATGAACTGGCAGCGCAGCCAGCGCCTTGACCGGGCAAGGGAACGACTACTCGCTGGTACAGGCCAACACAGTGTGTCAGCGGTGGCGCTGGATTGCGGATTTACCCATCTGGGACGATTTGCCAGCCAGTACCGGGAACGCTTCGGAGAACGCCCTTCCGACACATTGGCCAGAGCGCGCTCCATGCGGCCGGGCTAATCAACCATACGCAAACAAGAACATAACAAACCGGCAGGGAGTGCCAGCATCAACTAGCGGCGAAACCTCAACGTTTCAGATGGCAACTCATTAAAGCGTTGTCGATAATCCTTTGAAAAACGCCCCAGATGGCTGAACCCCCAACGAAATGCCACGTCGGTAATCGAAGTCATCCCCTGGGAATGCTTCAACGCCGCATTCACCTGCTCCAGCCGTAAATCCCTCAGCAGCGCCATCGGCGTTGTATCCCGATACTTGCGGAAACCAGCCTGTAATGAACGCACACTCACACCGACCTGTTCCGCCAACATCTCGACCGACAACGGCTGATCCATATTGGCGCGGATAAACTCCTCCGCCTGCTTGATGAAATATGGCGCCACCTGGGGCGTGCTCTGGGCGTGTAACTGATCAAACACATCACTCTCAATGCCGTACAGCAAGGCATTCAGCAAGGTGGATTCAAACTGCCGCATCACCAGCGGCTGATGGATCGGATGACTGCTTTCCAGCAAACCTCCCACCAGCATCATCAGCAACTGCATGACATATGCCCCACCTGGCGTATCAAAATCCAGCTGCGGCGAAAACACCGGCGAACGCTGACCCCAGCGATCCAGATGCTGACGACAATGATGCTCGAAATCCTCCCTGTCGATACGAATCACCAACTGCGGAGAACTCCCTTGCCACATCATCGACAGAGGCTGCTCGGGTGATATCAGTGAAGCCATCTCCGGTGAGGAAATAAAACGCTGGTTACTGCACTGGATTTCAGCGTAACCCTTCATCGGAATCTGGATCAGATAAAAATTATCCAGCCGACCCGGATCAATCTGCACACTGTGGTTGTACTCCAGCCGGTGCAGCGTCAGCTTGCCCAGCACCATCCGATGCATGGTGGCTCCGACCACATCCTGACCAGCACGCGCTGTCAGCTCATGCGGCTTGAATACCTTGCCGACCTCATCACATACAGCTCCGGTGTTGTTTAGCAGAAAGAGCTGGTTACGATGGGAAAACAACGATGTTTTCTCGATGGCCCCAGTGTTACTGATCTGTGCCTGAAACATGCGCGCCTCTGAGTAATTCTGTATCAGTCTGGTGCAAGGGTTTTTCACGGATTTTGCGCTATCCGGATATCCACTGCGCTAACGGGATAAATGCCCTGCTGACAGCAGCTTACTATCAGGCCACAACAGGAATCATTTTCCATTTCAATGGTTTAAAGCAAATGCCAGACCAGTTGCAGCCATTCCATACCGAGGAATCACCATGACCACTGCTATCATTCTGATCAAATGCACCAGCATGAAAATCGAGGCTATCAGCCAGGCACTGCTCGAACTCACGCCAATACAACAAGTGTACTCCGTTGCCGGAAGCTACGACCTTGTCGCTATCGCTGAAGCTGGCAGCAACGAACAGATCGCTCAACTTGTCACCGCTAACATCCATAAGCTCCATGGCATACAGGACACCGACACCATGTTCGCCTTCGCGTCACATTCCCAGAAAGACATGGAATCCATGTTTGATATGGGAAACGACTGATTCGTGGGATGAATCATTACGGATTGGAATAATTACGGACAGCCACAGAAGGCATCCCCACGCCGTCAATTTCAGACTCAGGGCAATGGCCAATGGATGGGCGGAGAGAAAACAAAAAGCCCTGTATTTCAATGCTATTCACAAGAAATACAGGGCTTTCTGAGGTTTGCTATTCGATGTTCTGAATCTAGACTCTGAGCAACGCTTTTACCAACCGTTCCGACAGCTGGTCTTCGGTGAACTGTGGCTCATTGGGTGGATAAAGGGAATCTTCTACCAGCTCAAACCCGTTATCACGAGCCAGTGCAAACAGCTCTTTCATTTTCAGGCACGCTTTTAACTGCGCACCCAGCTCTGCATCTTCACGCGCTTTTTCCGCAAAGGCCTTGATCACAGCAACAGACATTGATTTTCTTCCTATTTAATTTGATTGACTGACAATCCCTAATCGCAAATATCGAACCAGCTCGCGTACCAGCCTGACAAACAATATAAATATCTTTAAAAATCAAAAACTTAACAATAAAAATAAAATCAAGGACAGGGCCTTGCCTGTGACGACCCGTACCTTAGCCACCATCGTTTGTGGCTTTTACGACAGCGTTACGACAAAAGCCCCACATGGCCCACAAGCTCAGAACTTCAGTACCACACCGGCAGAAACGGCCTGAGGCGTATTACCTGCCGTTGTTTTCAGCTCATCGTTCATGCCGCCGTCAACACCTTGGTAGCTGGCATTGGCATCGTTCGCTGTCCGGGTATAAAGCGCATAGGTTTTCAGTACCTTGGACCAGGAGCGTTCAACAGCCAACGACGTCATTGTTGCACCGCTCGCACTGTATCCTTTGGCGCTTTCGGCGACCAACACACTGCCGATCCATTTGAAATCACCGTCTTGTAATGCCAGTTGACCACCCCAGGCCTTGCGATTCAGATCATCGGATTGCCTGAGATTTTCAGCCAGTAGCAGAGCTGTCCAGTGACCATCCTGATAACGGGAGGCCACACGGGTAACATGCAGATTGGCGCTGGTGCCATTTTTCCAGTAATCATGCGCGACCGCGGTAACAAAATTGCCCTGCTTCCAGGTGGCGCCAAGTGCTGCAAAACCCGCATCGTTATCGTCTACGGTGCCTTTGCTGGAGGTTGCTTCGGTGGAATACTGTGCCGATATAGCCAGCTGATGACCGCTCTGTTCCAGGTAATAAGTCGCCAGTAACATATTGGCAACCCGCTTGTCGGCCTTGTTGCCCGATGTTGCACCAGCGCCCATGATGGCACGACGGTCAGCTGCAGTATCTCCCAGCATTGCCATCGCGGAGACCGACTTGGCCAGCGTATCGTGATAACCGGCTTTGATTTCCCAGCGAGTGTATCCTTCTTGCTGCTCTTTTAACCCCAGGTAAGAGTTGCGAGTGGCGAAGGTGTCGCCGTCGTAACCATCCAGGTTGATTGTTTGTTCCAGCTGGTAAAACGCCACCAGATTATCCACACCCGTGGCTATCTCGCCCTTGAAACCAAGGCGCGATGAATTGGAAGACAGGCTGACATCACCATCCGACAGGCCGCTGTCGTTGTCGACCTCATCGGCCTCAACACCGGAGTCCATATAATTCAGTGCCATATGAATCTTGCCGTACACCTCTAGGGTGCTGTCAGACAGATCAATGGAATGCACATGGTTGGACATAACAAAAAAACAGGCCGCTATCGTTGTGACCTTGGAAAACAATTTCATAAAAAGAAGGTTCCAGATTGACTCAAATAGCCGTAATGGATTGGGTTATGCAGAGAAACCGGGCCTCAGCCTGTCCAGAATATTCCGTACTGGTATGACAGTTCACGGCCATACGGTCCGGCCCTTTAGCCATGACGGTGTATTTCTCAGGGCGGCATTGTCATCCAAATGACATCAATATGAAATATTACTGAAACCAAATTGTCATAAAAATTCCGGTTGGCAGGTCATTGACCAATCACCTGTCCATACTGGCAATCAATCATGACGGTCTGAGTAAGCAAGGGGCGGAGCAAAAAACACCCTGGGTTATTTCACCCGTGACTGGCCAGTCCGTTGCGGGCTGGCCTGTGTGTCTCTGCGTCCATACGATGGAAGGGGGTCAGAAAATCGGCTGGCGGCGTTATCGGGTCACCCCCAGAGCAGCCAGCAGTTCCTGATCGGAGAAGATATGTGCCCAGATTTTATCGAGGGCTTCGTTGACCCATTCTTCGTTATAACTGGCAACCGGTGAGGCCACCACTGAACGGCTCTCGCTCAACTGATACGGCTTGCTGAAATGACTAGGGCCATCCAGCACGCTGACGGTCAATTTCAGTTCAAAGGCGCATTTCGATACCACCACGCCTTCATTACAGGAATATTCAAAGGTGTTGATATCCAATTGTAATTTCAGCAGCTCCACCGTACTGTTGCCACCAAAACCCAACTCGGCCAGGGTGTTTTTCAGTCGTTTGGTCAGGGTGGTATACAGTGGCACCTCGGCAACCAGAGGCGAGTTTTCCGGCAGTCGACCACCACGGTATCCAATCAGGTCATCATCCACACCCCGATCATCCAGCACCCGCACCAGCGCATTACGTTCGCTACTGAGTTGGCCTGTGCCAACATCGGCTTGCTCGTTCAGTTCGATCACTTGGGGCGACAGAACACAGCCTGTCAATCCTGCCAGCAATGCAGCAACACCTACGACTCTTGTCAATCCAAACATGTTATTTCTCCGGCAGGTCGGCTTCGCGACGGTTAAAAACCCAGGTATTGCCCTGAGAGTCTTGCGTACTATAACGGTATCCGGCCAGATCAAACGCTTTCAGTTCCTCGGCCTTGTCGATGCGCTGGTCAATCAGGTAGCGCGCCATTAATCCGCGCGCTTTTTTGGCGTAAAAACTGATGATTTTAAACTGGCCATTTTTTTCATCCTTAAACACCGGGGTAATCAACTCGGCATTGAGTTGCTTGCTCTGCACCGACTTGAAATATTCATTGGATGCCAGGTTCACCACGGTCTGGCTGTTATGTTCGGCCAGCTCTTGATTAAGGGCAGCGGTGATTCGGTTACCCCAGAATTCGTAGAGGTTCTTGCCGCGGCCATTGTTCAGCCGGGTGCCCATTTCAAGCCGATAAGGGGCCATCAGATCGAGTGGTTTCAGCAAGCCGTACAAACCACTCAGCATACGTAAATGCTGCTGGGCAAAATCGAGATCATCCGGCGACAGCGTCTCGGCGGCCAGCCCGGTGTAGACGTCACCCTTAAACGCCAGCAGGGCCTGTTTGGCATTGGCGCTGGTCAGCGGTAACGTCCAGTTGGAATAGCGTTCTACATTCAGCTCTGCCAGCTTGCTGCTCAACCCCATCAAACCGCTGATCTCATCGGCAGAATACATCCGCAAGACATCGATCAACTCGGCCGAATCTTCCAGAAAACCCGGCTGGCTGCTGCGGGAAGTAGTGGCCGGTGTTTCATAATCGAGCGTTTTGGCAGGTGATAATAACGTCAGCATGGTGCAGGGATATCCATCCAAGTAAGCAGAATATTCGATAATACCGGCGCTGTCGTTGCAACCCAAGTATTGCTCAATAAGGTGGCAACTATTGATTCATATTAGCCCCGACTGTTCACTTTTCCACCTTATGCTACAATCCGCCGCTTTCCTGAACATCGGCCACGCCAGACACTGTTGTCCAAGCCGTTATCCACCCCTCCCAATCCGTTTGTCCCGGTTGTTTTATCGGGCCATGCTGATGGTTGTGATAACGACGCTGATACCGGCAGCGCCTGGCAGACGTTAACCGGAACCAATGCACACTCGCAGCGGCTCCACACGGCAAGAAAGCAAGAGGGTTTACCCAATGACAGTACAGGTTGGCATTATCATGGGCTCCAAGAGCGATTGGCCCACCATGCAACACGCCGCCGAGATGCTCGATTCTCTGGGCGTTGCCTACGAAGTAAAAGTCGTCTCTGCGCACCGGACCCCGGATTTGCTGTTCGACTACGCCAAAACCGCCCAGCCACGGGGCCTCAAGGTGCTGATTGCCGGTGCCGGCGGGGCCGCGCATCTGCCTGGAATGGCAGCTTCCCAAACCTCGCTGCCTGTCCTCGGCGTACCAGTGAAATCGCGGGCGCTGAATGGCCTCGATTCCCTGCTGTCGATTGTGCAAATGCCCGGCGGAGTGGCCGTTGGCACCTTGGCCATTGGTGATGCCGGCGCTAAGAATGCCGGCCTGCTGGCCGCCCAGATTCTGGCCACCAGCGATGCCGACCTGCTCAAGCGGGTAGATGACTTCCGGGCCAAACAAACAGAAACGATTCTCGCCGAACCAGACCCACGAGACGCATTCTGACCGAACCGGTACACTCTCGGGTGCTCCGGTTGTAGATTGTGTAAAAGCGGCCGCCCAATGGCCGTTTTTGCTATTTGAAAGCAGGCTATATTCGCCAGATCAAGGTAGTAAAACTTATGAACATCGGCATTCTTGGCAACGGCCAGTTAGGCCAGATGCTGGCCGCCAGCATCACCGACCTGACCGATATCCAGGTCAGTCTCTACGACTTGCGCGCCCACTCCGACGAGTCACTACAGGCATTTATTGCCTCCGTTGATATTCTCTCTTACGAGACCGAGAACATCCCCGCTGCCATCGTCAGCCAGCTCGCCAGCTGCGCCGACAAGCTGTTCCCCAGCCTGGAAGCATTAACCATCTTTCAGAATCGTTTGCTGGAAAAGAACGCCTTGCGGGCTGCCGGGATCGCCACGGCCGAATTTGCCGCAGTGAACTCCCTCGATGACCTGCAAGCCGCCATCGTCACACTCGGCTTGCCCATCGTATTAAAAACCACCACCGAAGGTTACGACGGCAAAGGCCAGTATGTGCTCCGCAGCGCCGCGGATGCCGAACCGGCCTGGGCGGCCATTGGCAACCGCGAACTGATCGCCGAAGCCTTTGTGCCTTTCTCCCGAGAAACCTCGGTGATCGCCAGCCGCGACCGGGATGGCAATATGGTGATCTGGCCAATGACGGAAAACGTCCATCACGAAGGTATCTTGCGCTATTCGCTCTACCCCGCGGCTGGCCTCAGTGAAGCCAAGGCGGAGCAGGCTCGCCACTATATTCGCCAGCTGGCCGATAGTCTGGACTATGTTGGTACCCTGACGCTGGAGCTGTTTGAAACCGACACCGGTCTGGTCGCCAACGAAGTGGCTCCCCGGGTCCATAACTCCGGTCACTGGTCAATTGAAGGGGCCGACACCAGCCAGTTCCGTAACCACATGCTGGCATTGGCAGGCAAACCACTGGGAAGCACCCAATCCCGCTACCCTGCCGTTGCCATGCTTAACGTGATCAGTGACGAGACCCCGACCGCCGCCGCCAGCGGAATGGCACATGTTTTTGTTCACTCCTATGGCAAAGAAGCCCGCCCGGCTCGTAAACTCGGACACGTCACCGTCGTTGCCAACAGTACCCATGAGCGCGACACCACCATCACCCAACTGGCCGGGTTGCTCCCCGCCGGTGTATGGCAGCAATAACAGGGAGTTTGTCATGGCCAAGTCACTGCAAGAACAAATGCTGGAAATGGGTCTGGTTAACCAGAAAAAAGCCAAGAAAAACGCCAAGGAACTGAAAAAATCAGCGCACTTGAAACGTACCGGCAGCGAGGATGCCCCGGAAGATACCCAGGCTGCTGCCGAAGCCGCACGCAAGGCCAAAGCCGCCCACGACCGCGAATTGAATCGCCAGAAAGAAGCGGAGGCGCAGCAAAAAGCCATTGCCGCCCAGATTCGCCAATTGATCCAGACCAATACGGTCGAGTGTGATGGCGACATCAAATACAACTTTTTGCATGATAAAAAAGTCAAACAGATGTACGTCAACCAGGCGGTCTGGGATCGTCTCAGTCGTGGCCAGCTGGCCATTATCCTGTTTGAAAAAACCCGCCAAGGGCCAACGTATCGGGTAATTCCCCTGCAGGTGGCTGAGAAAATCCGTCAGCGAGCTCCTGACCACTACATGCTGATTGCCGAATCCCAGGGCGATGACATGGATGAAGACGATCCATACGCCGCCTACCAGATTCCTGACGATCTGATGTGGTAACTGCCCGATACACGCCCGATAGCAATAGCCGGTGGTCACCCTGGCCACCGGTTTGTAAACTGCCGGAGACCAACACTGCCGGTTTTTGAAACACTGTCCAGGAATCTGCCGATGTACGTCACCACTACACCGAATATCGAAGGTAAACGCATCACCGCCTATCGCGGCATTGTCGCCGGTGAAACCGTGCTCGGAGCCAATCTGTTCAAGGACCTGTTTGCCAGTGTTCGCGACATTGTGGGTGGCCGCTCTGCGACCTACGAGAAAGAATTGCAAAAAGCCCGCGATATCGCACTGCAAGAACTGCAACAACGCGCGGCCGAACTGGGAGCCAATGCCGTTGTCGGCATCGATATCGATTACGAAGTCATGGGTAAAACCAGTGGCATGATGATGGTGTCCGCCAGTGGCACCGCAGTCATCGTGGAGTAGCCGGAGCCTGGGTCAATCTCGGTCAAAGCCAATCCCCCAGCAACAACTTGATCGCCACTACCAGCGTTACCAGCTCATACAAACTCTTGATGGTGCGATTACCGGCCTTGATCGACGAGTTTGCCCCGAGATAACCGCCAATCACTGATCCCAGTAACAGCGTGGGAATCCAGCTCCACTGTACCTCTGCCACCGATCCCATGGTCAGCGCTCCGGCACCGTTCCACCCCAGCCCGACAGCAACCAGTGTATGAGCCACCGCCAGCTTGTATTCCAGCCCGAACCAATACACCAGCCACAGCGTCACAAACAGGCCACTGCCTGCCGACAAGGCGCCGTTCATAATGCCAATCACCAATAACCCTGCTGCTCCCAGCACCATACCGGGCATATTGCGATGCCGGGATGCCGCTGCCAGGCCCAGTTGTGTCTTGAACATCGAATAGATCGACAGCGCCAGCATCAATACCCCCAGGGCAATTTCCGCCGGGCGATCGGCAATCCCGAGAATAAACAGCGCACCGCCCACCACCCCTGGCACTCCGGCCAGTACAATCAACGCCAGCAGCCAGGGCTGCAAATGGCCTTCCCTGAGATGCCGCCCTGTTGCGCCCACTCCCAAAGCCACCGTCGCCACCTTGTGTGTTGCCAGCGCCAACGGAAACGGCAGGCCGAGAAAAATCAGCATCGGCAGCTGAATCAGGCCAGCACCACCGCCAGCCAGCGCCGAAAACCAATTGGCGACAATCGCCAGTACCAGCAAAATAACGTATTCAATATAATCCATGGGTTATACACTGTCAGAGAGTAATGCAGCAGCCCATCGGCCGCTGCCTTGAACAGACCAGAGGAATGTTATGACCTACGCGCTTTACTACTACGATATGTGCCCGTTTTGCCAAATGGTGCTCCGCACGCTGCCAGGCTTGAAGGTCGATGTTGAGAAACGCAATGTGCAGAAAAATCCAGCCTTCCGGAAACAGCAGCAACAAGCCACTGGCCGCACTACCGTGCCTTGTCTGCTGATTACCGATGACCAGGGCAAGGAAGAGTGGATGTTTGAATCTGCCGATATTATTCGTTATCTGAAGTCGCTTTAAGCTGCTCCAGCACCACAGGGTCTGCCAGCATCCGGGTGACGGTATCCACCACCGCCTGGGTGTGCGGGTCCACTTCCAGGTTCACCGCATCCCCAACAGCTGCCTTGCCAAAGGTGGTGACATCCCGGGTTTCAGGGATCAGGTGCACCGAGAAACGATCCGCCTCGACCTCTGCAATCGTCAGGCTGCAACCATTAAGTGCCACATATCCCTTGTCGAGCAGGTAAGGTAGCAGCGTTGCCGGGCGTTCAAACCAGAGCACCAGGTTATTGGCCGATTCGATACGTTGCAGAATACGCACCTGGGCCATGACATGGCCGGACAGCAGATGGCCGCCAATCTCATCACCAATACGGGCCGCACGCTCAATATTCACCTCGTCACCCTCCGAGAGAGCCCCCAGGTTCGTTACAGCTAACGTCTGTCCAATCGCATCAAAGCTGACAGCCGCTCCTTCGATCGACCGCACCGTCAGGCAGGTGCCATTCAAAGCCACTGATGCACCGGTTTGCAACCCTTGCTGCAGCGCCTCAGGAAACATCAGCGTCAGGGTAGCAAAGTCTTGTTTGCTTTCAATCTGGCTCACCGCCAGCCGGGTTTGAACGATTCCAGTAAACACAGTTTTCTCCTCATCTATTCTTGCCAGCATTATGCACTATACCGCGCCAAGGCAGTGACAGCGGCCTGCGGCTCCTGCTTGAGACAGGTCATTCCAGTGACCATATCTGATTAAAATGCCAACCTCTTACAGCTGTCAGATAGCAACAGGGTGATATAATAATATCCTTGTCATGCGCTTGTGACAGGGTCTGCCACTCGCTACCTAGCGTGATGGGGACATCTATTTAATCCTGCACCGCACTGGACGGCGGCAACCCGCTCCCTTCGAAGGCTGCCGGATTAAATAGATCTCCCCTGATGCCTGCACAGAGGAAAATGTCATTATGAAAGGACAAAGGACAGGGTTGATATTGTCCGGCGGGGGAGCTCGTGCGGCGTATCAAGTGGGGGTTCTCAAAGCCATACACGAAATCCTGCCACGGGGTCACTACAATCCGTTTGATATTATTTCCGGCACCTCCGCTGGTGCTATTAATGGCATTGCCCTGGCCAGCTATGCAGAAGATTACCGTCGTGGTATCCGTCACCTGGAACGTATCTGGCGGCATTTTTCCTGCGACCAGATTTATCGCACCGATTTCCGGGGCATGTCTCACTCACTGGCACGCATGGGCCGCAGCCTGATCATTGGCCGGGGTTATAAAAACGATCCGGTATCGTTACTCGACAACACCCCCTTGCGCCAGCTGCTGAGCGAAGTCGTCAACTTCGCCGACATCCAGCAAGCCATCAAGGATCAATACTTGTATGCCGTCGCCATCAACTGTTCAGGCATCGACAGCGGTGAGTCCACCAGCTTTTTTGAAGGTCATCCAGAGATCCAGGACTGGCAACGCCAACGCCGTGTGGGGGTGCGCACCCGACTGAGCTGCGATCATCTACTGGCCTCCTCGGCCATCCCGATGATCTTTCCGGCGGTGTTTCTGGGCGACCAGTATTATGCCGACGGCGCCGTCCGCCAACTGGCGCCCATCAGCCCGGCTCTGCACCTGGGTGCAGAAAAAGTAATGGTGATTGGTGTCAGTGCCATTGCCCACCGCAACAAACCGGATATCCCGGATGATACCTATCCCTCCCCGGCCAAAATAATGGGACATATGCTGAATGCCGCCTTCCTCGATAGCATGGAAAGCGATATCGAACGACTGCGCCGTATTAACCAGACGCTCCAGCATATTCCCAGGGCAGTGCGCCTGTACGACGATATGGAGCTGCGGCCGGTGCAACTGCTCGAAATCAGCCCCAGTATCTCACTGGACATTCTGGCGGCGGAGCACGCCGACGAAATGCCCAGAGCCCTTCGAATGGTACTCCACAGCCGGGGAAACACTCGGCCAAATGGCTCCGGGATTCTCAGCTATTTGCTGTTTTCCGAGGGTTACTGCCGCCGTCTGATTCAGTTAGGATTTGATGACGCCATGACCAAACGCACCGATATTCGTGATTTTTTCAGGGACCACTTCGATGACAGCCCACTCGTCTGAACACACCACCACGCACCGGACTCACCCACACTTGCCCCGGCGTATTGTTGTTTTGACCGGAGCTGGCATTTCTGCGGAATCTGGCGTGCGTACCTTTCGAGACAGCGACGGCCTGTGGGAAAACCACCGCATTGAAGATGTCGCCACACCGGAAGCCTTTGAGCGCGATGCCACACTGGTACAAAACTTTTATAACGCCCGCCGGGCCCAGCTGAACGACGTACACCCCAATCCGGCACATCGTGCTCTGGCGAGCTTTGAACAACAGTTTCCGGGTGACTTTTTACTGGTGACACAAAATGTTGATGACCTGCACGAACGGGCAGGCAGCCAGCATCTGTTGCATATGCACGGCGAGCTAAAAAGCGCCCGCTGCAGCCGCACCCACAACGTCTACCAGCAGCACACCGACATCACGCCTGACAGCCGCTGTCCTTGCTGTAATACGCCCACCTTGCGGCCTCATATCGTCTGGTTTGGTGAAATGCCCCTGTTTATGGATGATATTGTCCAGGCACTGGAGCAATGCGATTTATTTCTCAGCATCGGTACATCAGGCCATGTATATCCCGCTGCCGGTTTTGTTGAAATTGCCAGTCAGGCCGGTGCCCATACCGTCGAGATCAACCTGGAACCCAGCCGCATCAAGGATGATTTTGCAGAACACCGATATGGCAAGGCAGGTGATGTATTACCCGGTTATCTACAATCCCTGCTTGATGCGCAATAGCGCCATATCATCCGGGCCAACACCCGCCGCTGATCTGCTTCGGTTTTGTGTCACAGCGCGGTATGATTTACAGATTGTTAAATACCGTTCCCAGAGCGACCACATGCTCTGGGAACGCTAGATTCATAACAGGTCGTTTCCATTTTTATTGAAAGGTATGCAATGACAACTCCAGCCAATCGCTCACTCTCGTCATCAGGGGCTCGCCGATTCGCAGGCATCCTTTTGTGCCTCTCGTTGTTCAGCCTGTTAGCCGCCTGCTCCGAAGCGGACAACAGCCGTCACACGCCAGCGGAACCTACCGCTCGACCGGGCAAGATATATGAAGTTGTCAGCAGTCAAGATGCGCTGTTACGCCGTTTTCCTGGCAAGGTTGAAGCCTCCGAAGAAGTATCCCTCGCCTTTCGGGTACCCGGTGAATTACAGACTCTTCCTGCCTTGGCCGGCAAGCAGGTCAAGATGGGGGACATACTGGCACGACTCGATCCGACGGATTACCAGCTCCAGCTGGACGAGCGTCAGGCTCGCTTTGAGCTTGCCAGCTCACAATTCCAGCGGATCGAAAACCTGTTCCAGAAAAACCAGGTATCCAAAGCGCAATACGACCAGGCAAGAGCCGATCTGGCCATCAGCAAGGCCGCGCTGGGCAGTGCTCGCAGCAATATGAACTATACGACGCTGAAAGCGCCTTTTAGTGGCGTGGTTGCTGAAGTTTATGTCGATAATCATCAATCCGTGGCCGCTGGTACGCCATTACTGAAACTGCAGGCCCGCGGTCAGCTGGTGGTCAGCATCCAGGTACCAGAACAATTGATGATTCAGATCAGTCGCTCTGGCAGTAGCTACCAGCCAGACGTGGTGTTTGATGCATTGCCAGGAAAGCGCTTCAAAGCCACTTACAAGGAACATAATACCCAGGCCGACCCGGCCACCGGCAGTTACCGCTTGCTGGTCACCCTGCCCAAGCCCGCCGACCTGAACCCGCTGCCGGGGATGTCGGCCAGTGTCTACGCCGACCTCAACCAGATTCTTGCGGTAGATACCGGCAATGTGTTGATTCCTTCCTCTGCCATATTCCAGCAATCCAATCAGGCAGACGGCAGCAAGCAAGGCACGGTCTGGAAGCTGGATGAGCACAATACCCTGGTTGCCCAAGCGGTAGAAACCGGCCGTTTGACCCAAGCCGGACTGGAAATTGTCGCCGGTCTGCAAGCGGGTGACCGTATTCTCGCTGCAGGTGTTCATCAGGCCCAGGCCGGTATGACCATTCGGCCATGGGTGCAGGAACGAGGCCTCTGATATGTCACAGCCAAATACTGCGCCTCTGAATGCCGCTACCTATTTTATCCAGCACACCACCACCAGCTGGATGATGATACTGATTCTGCTGGTGGGAGGCCTGATCAGCTACCTTGGCCTTGGCCGACTGGAAGACCCGACCTTCGTTATCAAAGAAGCGATGGTTTATACCTATTACCCCGGTGCCAGCCCGCTGCAAGTCGAAGAAGAAGTGACCGCCCGTCTCGAAGACACTATCCAGTCACTCCCCTACATCAAGCATGTGGATTCCATTTCCAGAGCCGGTCTGTCGCAAATTCATCTGGAGGTCAAATCGGAATATCCGGGGGACACTCTGCCACAGATCTGGGATGAATTACGCCGCAAGGTCAACGACAAGGCCAGTGCCTTGCCGCCGGGGTCCGTCGCTCCGATCGTGCTGGATAACTTTGGTGACGTTTTCGGCGTATTGCTGGCGTTGACCGGTGAGGGGTTTGGCTACAGTGAGCTGTTCGACTATGCCGAATATCTCAAGCGCGAGCTGATCACACTGGATGGCGTCTCGAATATCGATATTGCCGGTGATCAGCAGCAGCAGGTCTTTATTGATATCTCCCACGAACAAATGACCAACCTTGGCATCCCCCTGTCACGCTTGTACCAGCTGCTACAAACCCAGAACAGCGTCAGCAATGCCGGGCATATCCGGGTCGGCAGTGAGTATATTCGTATCCATCCGACTGGCGAATTCCAGAGCGTGGAAGAACTGAGCGAGCTGTTGATCAGTACACCGGGGTCCGACAAGCTGATTTATCTGAAAGACATTGCCCATATCAGTACCGGTGTCACGGAGAACCCAACACACCTGGAGAATTACCGGGGTGCGCCATCCTTACGTCTGGGTATTGCGTTTACCGACAACGTCAATGTAATCGAAGTCGGCGAACGCGTGCGGGCCAAACTGGCAGAGCTGGATGCCAACCGCCCACTCGGTATGTCACTGAATACGATTTACGATCAACCCGCCGAGGTGGATGCCTCGTCGCAGAACTTTGTCCTTAACCTGGTCTTGTCCATCGCGATCGTGATCGCGGTGCTACTGCTGTTCATGGGCGTCAGGGCCGGCCTGATCATCGGAGCCATTCTGCTGCTGACCATCCTCGGTACCTTTATTATCATGAAAAGCCTTGGCATCGACCTGCACCGGGTGTCATTGGGCGCTCTGATTATTGCACTGGGCATGCTGGTGGATAATGCTCTGGTGATTACCGAAGGCATTATGGTCGGCTTACAACGGGGTCAGAGCCGGATTCGGGCTGCCTTCGATATTGTCAAACAAACCCAGTGGCCATTGCTTGGAGCCACATTGATTGCGATCACCGCGTTTGCCCCGATCGGCCTGTCGCCGGATTCCATTGGCGAGTTTATCGGCTCGCTGTTTTATGTGCTGATGATCTCGCTACTACTCAGCTGGGTCACCGCACTGACGCTGACGCCGTTTCTGTGCAACCTGTTATTTCGTGAGTCCAGTGCTGCTCCCCACCGCACTGCGGACAACCGTGACGCCGATAACACCACGCCTTATCAGGGTGCCTTGTACACCGGGTATCGTGCGATCCTGAAAACCATGCTGAAGTATCGCGCCCTGTCCACCATCCTGATGGTGATGATGATGGTAGTGGCGGTACTCGGTTTCGGACAGGTCAAACAGGCGTTTTTCCCGCCATCCAATACGCCGATTTTTCTGGTTGATATCTGGCTGCCGGAAGGCAGTGATATTCTTGCAACCCAACAACAGGCACGTCAGCTGGAACAATGGTTGTTGCAACAACCAGGGGTTGAATTCACCTCGTCTACCGTGGGCCGTGGTGAGGTCCGGTTTATGCTGACGTATGATGTCGAGAAAGAATACGCCGCCTTCGCCCAGGTACTGGTACGTACCGAACACCGGGACCAGATCCCGGCTCTGATCACGGCTGCCGAGACGTTTACCGACACCGCCATGCCGGACGCTTTTATCAAGTTCAAGCGACTGGAGTTCAGCCCTGGTACACCGGCCAAAATCGAAGCCCGCTTTTCTGGCCCGGATCAAACCGAGCTGAGACGCTTGGCTGAACAGGCGGAACAACGACTGCGGGATCACCCGGCTACCGACAATATTCGCCATACCTGGCGTGAGCGGGTCAAGGTGATTCGCCCTCATCTGCAAGAGGATGCCGCTCGACGAGCCGGTATTTCCAGACAGAATCTGGATGACCTGCTGCAGCTAAGCTTCTCCGGCAAGCAGGTGGGTATCTACCGGGAAAGCACCCAACTCAAACCCATTGTCTTGCGACCACCGGAGCAGGAACGCCTGAACATCAATAATTTGATGGATTTGCAAATATGGAGCCCGGTATTCAGCCGCTATATCCCGGTTCAGCAAGTGGTTGACCGCTTTGATGTTATTTTTGAAGATCCGCTGATTTTGCGTCGCGACCGCAAACGAACCATCGAAGTACTGGCCGACCCTTCGTTTACCTCTGGGCTGACCGCTAACGAGCTGTTTTTACAAGTGCGGCCAGAACTCGAGGCCATTCCGTTGCCACCGGGCTACCAATTGGAATGGGGGGGTGAATATGAATCGTCCAACGATGCCCGGGCCAACGTATTCGCTTCACTGCCGATGGGCTATCTGGTGATGTTTATTATCACAGTACTGCTGTTTAATGAGTTGCGGGCAGCTCTGGTGATCTGGGCCTGTGTACCACTGGCCATTATTGGCGTTACCGCCGGTATGTTGTTGCTCGGCGCTGAGTTTGGCTTTCTGTCATTGATCGGCTTCCTCAGTCTGTCGGGCATGATCGTCAAAAACGGCATTGTGCTGGTTGATCAGATCCAATTGGAAAACCGCAACGGCAAGCAAGGTTATGACGCCATCTTTGATGCGTCGGTCAGTCGCTTACGACCCGTGACCATGGCGGCCCTGACCACGATTCTGGGTATGGTACCGCTACTGACCGATCCTTTTTTCAACAGCATGGCCGTGGTGATTGCTTTTGGCCTTGGTTTTGCCACCATCCTGACTCTGGGAGTTGTGCCGGTATTGTACAGCTATGCTCACCGGGTCAAGATTCCGGACTAATCCAGGCTAAAGTGCAGAGCGAGCGTATTGGCAATCTATCGAGAGTATGCCGATACGCTGCCCGCCATGCGGCAATCGATCATGGTGAAATAAAAAAACCGCGTTGCTGTGAACGCGGTTTTTTTATGTCCAGGTTGTTAGCCTGTACAAGGGCAGGTCATTGATTCACCAGGGTTAATAACGCTGTCCCCGGTAAAAACGCTTGCCCGTCCGGCTATCCGGCTCACTCTTCTGGGAGGTTACCGGCTCTTCGTAAGCCACTCCCCGGTAGGTCCGTTGCACAACCGTCTGGTCTCCAGTAGGTTGCTCCAGTCCAATCGATCGAAGTTGTCGAAAGGCGACCCCGCGATACATTTCTATGCGGGCCTCAAATCCATCAGGCACCGTTTCTTGCTGCAAGCGCAAGAAGGCCTTGCGCCCGGCCAGTGGCTGGGCTTCCAGAAAAGTAACCGCAGCCTGAAACAATTCACTCCGGCTACTCGATAAGGATTCCATTACCATCTGAAAAGCGGCTTCGGTATCTTTTCGCCACTTTACTTGCTTGCCGGTAATCACCTCGTATTTTAATGCCAGCGCAAACAATGCTTTTTCCGCTGGTGAATCCATTACTGCAATATTCATATAGTCTCTCCTGAGTTGTCTACTATCCCTTTCAGCGACAGAATCTCTGTTCTGGCAGACGTCCTACTACGTACTTCAGATACGTGAATTTCCTGCAAGAGCATTCCTCGCTCTTCGCCATCAGCACGCTGTATTCAGATAACTTGCTGTGCTGACGCACCACTCTGGCAAGCCCCCCCTCAGGACTGAAAATCAACGTATTGAAGGTGGCGTGAGGTTAAATCAATTGCCGTTTGAATGAATAGCCAAAGTCCGTCCAACACATGACTATCCTGTAATATCAATGAACTATATTCTTACAAAGATGACAATCTGGTATAAAAAAGCCATTAGTAGACCAAATAGTCCATTGCAATAATACGGAAAGTAAGTCAGAGGCTATCTTGATACCGATGTTGTTCTTTATGTTGATGAGGCTTGGCTGGAGTTAAGGGGACATCGATTTAATCCTGCACGGCTCTGCGCGAGTGTTGCCGTTGTTCAGGGCAAGGCGACGAATGCAGCGAAATGACGAGTCCTTTTCAAATTCGTCAACACCGCACTGGACGGCGGCAACCCGCGCCCTTCGGGGGCTGCCGGATGATCTCGACTCGGTGTCGCCGACTTTTGACTTGACCCGTCAGGCCTGCAAGTCGGCTTCGTGATTCGAAACCATCCGGTAGCCCAGAGTGAGCACCGGATTAAATAGATGCCCCCTACAGGGCAGCATTATTCGTTTGGCTATTTCACAGAGTAGTAGAAAATTTATCTAACTATTTGTTAAATAATCATTTTTTAGCAGTGAATCGTGGCTGGATTTTTTCTTTTCAAAAAAATGAAAGTCGGATTCCTGTTGATCTATGCAATAGCGGACATAATCTGCCGTGCTATAGTCGCCCAATTCTAACCCTTATTATTGCTGGAAAATCTATGCGACGTATCACTCGTGAGGATTGCCCGCCGGATACCCTTCATCGTCTTCTGGCTGGTGTGACTTTTTACAAAGAACTGATCAGTACCGATCAAACGCAATTCGAACTGCTGATGTCTCAGACCCAATTCGGTTTTGCCGAACAGGGAGAACTCATTCTGCACAAGGATGCCCCTGCCAATATTCTTTATTTTCTCTTGCGTGGCGAGCTGGAAGTGATGGCAGATGACAACAGCGAGACCATCAATATTATCAGCGCAGGAGAATTGCTTGGCGTAATGGCCATGGTGCTCGATGATCGTCGTTCGGCGTCGTTACGTGTTAAAACCCGCAATGCCATCCTCGCCGGTGTCGACTATGAGCATTTTCGTGATATTACCGATTTCTCGACGTTTTCCCTCGCCACCAAGCTGAGTTTTTTCCGCATGCTCACGGCGAATATCCGCTGGAACATCGAGAAAAACCGTTTTGCCAATCCATCCCACCCGCTGGTATCCCGGCTGCGTACCATCCCGCTGTTCTCTGGCTCACGAGATACACCGGAAGAACTGGAAGCTCTGCATGTACAGGCCCATGTACTGGCGGAATTGTTATGCGACTGGAATGCCACTCCGGCCGATACAACCCCGGCTACTTAAGCCCGCGCCCAAGAGGAAATGACTTGGATGTTGTTTCCACAGACTGACACCCGCCCGCACGACACTTTCTCGCCATCTTACCCCGCAGCCCCTCAAAAATGACGACTTTGTACGCCTGAAGGCTTGATTTTCGTACGATTATCAACACCAAAGTATTGCAATGTTCGTTAATTAACTACTATTTCACGAATGTTTTCTGCTCTAGAATAGCCGCCTTACTATTTTATTGGAGATGGATACTTCTTCCCTCTCAATACGGCTACCGTGATGTCTGGTGAACGAAGTCTTTCATCGATTCGGAGCCCGCATGACAGATATACTGCAATACCTGCTGATAGGCTTGGCCGTTCTTGGCCTGCTATCCGTTGTCCTCGAAGAAATCATCCATATCAACAAAGCACAATCGGTGCTCTTCTTTGGCGCTCTTGCCTGGGTCTTGCTGTTTGTATTCAGTAGCAGCAACCCTGATCCCGCCGAGCATCAGCGTGTGATTGATGGGCTGGAAGAAAATATTGGCGAAATCGCCAGCCTCTGGCTGTTCTTGTTGGCCGCCATGACTTTTGTGGTGTATCTGAACAAAAAAGGCATGATCGAAAGCCTGATTTACAAGGTACTGCCCAGCCAGATATCCGAACGCAAATTGTTATTTCTGACTGGGCTGTTCTCGTTTGTGTTTTCTTCGTTAGCCGATAACATCACCGCCACCCTGATTTCCATCGCCCTGATTCTGTCGCTGAACCTGCCGACCCCAAAAACCCTGCGTTTTGCCACTCTGGTGGTATTCGCCGTCAACTCTGGCGGGGTCGCCATGATTACCGGTGATGTCACCACCCTGATGATTTTCCTTGAAGGCAAGGTCTCGATCACCAACCTGCTGTTGCTGTCGATGCCCTCGCTGCTGGCTGTTTTGTTACTCGCCACCATACTGTCCGCTCCACTCACCGATACTGCCATCATTCAGCACAAGACCCATGTCCTGCAAAGGGTCGACTCCGCCATTGCGATTATTTTCCTGTTTACCATTCTCTCCACCATTGCCGGTAATGTGCTGTTTGATATTCCGCCGGTACTGAGCTTTCTGACGGGCCTGGCAGTGATGTTTCTGGTGGCGCATCTGTACGGTGAAGATACGGTCAATGATCCGATTCTGGATTACGTTCGCCAGATCGAATTCGATACCTTGTTGTTTTTCCTTGGCATTCTGTTGCTGGTCGGCGCGTTGAAAGAGATCCACGCCCTCGACACCTTCGTCAAGCTGTACGAGCACCTGCCCGCCTGGTCGGCCAACTACCTGATGGGGTTGTTGTCATCCTTGATTGATAACGTGCCATTAACCGCCGCCTTGCTGAAAGCCGACGTCAGCATGAACCTGGCCGAATGGCTGTCGTTAACTTACGCCGTGGGTGTGGGTGGTTCGTTGCTGATCATTGGTTCGGCGGCCGGGATTGTCGCCATGAGCAAAATTGAAGCACTGACATTCGGTACTTACCTGCGCTATAGCCTGGCCTTGCTGCTGGCTTATAGCGTGGGTTATATCGCCGTATTGGGGTTGGGAATGGCTATTTCCTGAGCCGGTAGATACCGCTGGATTTATGCTTGCCGGGGAGGCTTTGCCTCCCTGTGTTTTCGCCTATCGCCTATCGCCAATTTCCTTCTGCCTGCTCCAGCTTGTTGGTCTGCTCCAGCGTGTTATTGGCGGGTAGCGTTCAAGGTAAACGAAAACGTAGCTCAACTTCAGCGCCGGTAATATTTTCCCGCATTGGTTTGGTCTCCGCCTCTTCCGACTCATCCCAGTACAGTTTGCCCGACATATCCAGCACCGATGCAGGTTGCTGTGTATTAAATACATTGGGCAGCAGCGCCGGGTTGGTACTGAAATTGTACGGCTCTTGTTCAAGGCTATCGGGTAATCGCAGGTTTAATGGCGGGTTTTCTGACTGCAGCATATCCTCTTCCAGCGCTTGTTGCTGCTCGGTCGGTGGTTGCCACTCCGCCACATTTTCCTGGATTTTGACAACGGTATTCTTGTTCTTTGGTTGTTCCAGAGACGGTTCCCTGGACTGTACCGGCGATGGTTTTGAGGTGGTTTCCTGCTGCTTCGGGTCTGCTGCTGCGGAGGACACCGCCTTGATGGCGTTATGATCCGCTGACTGGCTCGCGCCGGTCTGGTCATGTCCCTGATCCGTATTCGCGGACGAATCAGACTCGGTCAGCGGGTCAGTGCCCGCTATCGCTGCCGAAGGCAAGGTTGCAGTCGCACCCACACCGGCCTCATCTGCACCGGCCTGAATAGCAGGTATCTGTTGGCCAGTCAGAGATAACGACGGCTCCACCGAATTTATTCCCAAGTGCTCACGTATTTCAGGGAAAAATGTCGGCCAATGTGGCTCCCTAACCTGCCAATATCCTGCGACCGCTACACCTGTGATCAATATCACCAATCCTGTGGTCAGACCTTGTTGCATGTATCCTCGTTGTTTCTGTCTATGTTGGCTGCCAGCGATCCGTCCGCTGACTTGACGCTACACGTCAACCCAACCGGCTCTCTGGCCAGCAGGTCATCGGGCAGACCGTCGAACGACGTTAAGGGGTAGAGTCTGGAAATAACCACCGGTTCCGCCGCTAGTCGCCGGAGCACAGCACTCCAGACTGCCATAGCAGCGTACAGCCACCCTGGTCAGCGTCTGCTGCCACTGCCTGGTCGCAGGCAACTCCCACCACCGCCACCAGCGTTTTCTGCTGCTGTAACAGCGGCCAATGCGGCCGTAACCAAGGGGGAATACCGGCTTCTTGCCAGAGTTGTTTCAATGATTTGGAAGGACGCCCTGGTGGTCGTAATCTTGGCGTGTTCGACCTCTGAGTATGCGCCTGAAACGATGCCTGAATCTGTAACAGATTCGTCAACTGATACTCCCCTGGCCTGATAATGCCCGCAGGTGTAGCACGATTGGCCTCTGCCAGCACCAGCTCACCAACCGACCAGAACAACAAGTGGGTGGTCGTCACCGGCACACCCGGATCGGTTAATACCAGGGTAGTGGCCGGGGTTATGGGCCAGTCACGCTCAGCCTGTACCAGATGCAAACGTCCCCGGAAGCGCCGCACCTGCACATCTCCCAGTTCTATCAGCACCTGTGCATCGGCCGCGGCATATAACGCCTGTTTGACCAGCGCACCCAGCCGGGCTTCACTGACGACATCAACACCGGCTTGCTGTAACCAGGCAAACAGTAATGGCTCGTGTAATACCGCCGCTTGCCCTTGCCAGGCCTGAATATCCAGACAGGGGCCGACACTGGCGGGCCATTGATCGGCAGCCACACATTGCGCCAGCACCGGTGCCAACAGATGGTCAAAGGCGGATTTATCCGCTGCCAGACGCCGTACCGTACGCTTGAGTGAGTGCTCACGGCCAGGAAACCGCTGCGACAATTGCGGTAACAGATGTTGCCGCCACCAGTTCCGTTCCAGCCGGGTATCCTGATTGGAGGGGTCTTCTATCCAGTTGAGTTGGTGTGTCTGGGCGTACTGACGCAATTGTTGCCGGGAGCAAGCCAGTAACGGCCGTAACAACCGGGGAGCATGGCCTTTGCCGTCTGACGACAAATAACGCACTTGAGGCATCCCCAAGCCGCCCAAGCCACTGCCCCGGGTCAGGCGGCTGAACAGGGTTTCGACCTGATCGTCAGCATGGTGCCCTAACAGCAGCCAGTCGTGCTCCTGGCAATAATGCTGAAAAACCTCGTAACGCGCTTGCCGGGCCGCCTGTTCAAGGCCGTCTTGACGACCTCCTAACGTGACCCGTTCAACCACCAGTGGTATTCCCAGTTGCTGACACTGTTGCTGGCAAAAATCGACCCACTCATCGGCTTCGGCCATCAAGCCGTGGTGAACATGGATGGCGTGTAATCCGGCGCATAACGAAGCGCCACCTTGCTGTTGCCACCAATGCGCCAGCAAATGCAGCAACACACATGAATCCATACCACCACTGAATCCAACCCAGATCCGACCGGCTGGCGTTATCCGCCGGGCCAGAATTTCTGCCAGTGACGTTGCCAGTAACCCGGACTCCGCCTCAGGGGTGCTTGCCATCACTACGCTCTCCCCGTCATCGTGCTGCTGTCGACATCAGGCTAGCCGAACACCAGTTCGACCGCTTGCTCACCAAATTCATAGCGTAGTTGCAGCAACTGTTCATCGGTTGGGTTAACCCGCCATTCTTCGCCGAGGCGAATGTCACAACGGGCGGTCTCGTTACGATAGTCCAGCACCACCGGGCAGCCTCCTTCCAACGGCTGTAATAACTGCCCAAGTGACCGGCAAAAGGTATCATCCAGTTGTTCACCATTCATGTGAATACGGATTGATTGGGCGAAATTCAAACGGGCCTGGGTGATTTCCATGGCGGAACGACCAATGGCTTTCAAACCACCAGAATACGAGTCGTTGCTGATCTGGGCTTCCACAATCAGCACCTTGTCTTTGGCAACCACTTCCCGTACCTGTTCATAAACATCTGAAAACAGCGCCACTTCCATCCGGCCAGAGCGATCATCCAGGGTGACAAAACACATGTTTTCACCGCGCTTGTTTTTCATCAAACGCATATCCACCACCAACCCGGCCAGTTTCTGCGGTTTTTTGCTGTCTTGCAGGTTGGCCAGTTTGGCAGGAGCCAGCTGCCGCACTTCCGCTTCGTATTCATCGAACGGGTGTCCTGTTACAAACAGGCCAAGGGTATCTTTTTCACCTTGCAGACGTTCTTTTAGCGTCCAGTCTCGCAGCTTGCGGAAACGTTCGTACGGATCGGCACCCACCGCTTCTTCGGCCTGTACCTCACCAAACAGATCCATCATGCCGGCGGCTTCGTTGGCAGCAGTCTGGCCGGCGCTTTTCATCGCGTCCTCGATACTGGCCATCAGCACTGCCCGGGGGGCAGCAACCGGCAGGGCATCAAATGCACCACAACGAACCAGGGCTTCGAGTACTCGTTTGTTGAGTTTTTTTCCGTCTACACGCTGACAAAAATCAAACAGGTCCTGGAAGGGTTGACCGGCTTCGCGGGCGGCAATAATGGCCTCAATCGGCCCTTCACCTACGCCTTTCACGGCTCCCAATCCGTATACAATCGCACCGTCATCATTGACGGTAAAACCGAAGTGCGACTGGTTCACATCGGGCAAGACCAGCTCCAGCCCCATTTCCCGACACTCTTCAAAGAAGATCACGACCTTGTCGGTGTTCTGCATGTCGGAGGTTAATACCGCCGCCATAAAAGGTGCCGGATAATGCTGTTTCAGCCACAGTGTCTGGTACGACACCACAGCATAGGCGGCCGAGTGGGATTTGTTAAAACCGTAACCGGCAAACTTCTCCACCAGGTCAAAAATTTTCATCGCCAGATCAGGATCGACTCCGGTATCAATGGCACCGCTGCGGAAAATATCCCGCTGCTTGGCCATTTCTTCCGGTTTTTTCTTACCCATTGCCCGTCGCAGCATATCCGCGCCACCGAGGGTGTAGCCGGCCAGTACCTGGGCGATTTGCATCACCTGTTCCTGATAAACAATAACGCCGTAGGTGGGTTCGAGGACTTCTTTCAGGCTTTCGTGTTCAAAATCCGGGTGCGGATATGCCACCTTGGCACGGCCGTGTTTCCGGTTGATAAAGTCGTCCACCATGCCGGATTCCAGCGGGCCGGGGCGAAACAGTGCCACCAGGGCGATCATGTCTTCAATGTTGTCAGGCTGCAGGCGGCGGATCAGGTCTTTCATGCCTCGGGATTCGAGCTGGAACACCGCAGTGGTCTGGGCTTTTTTAAGCAGGGTGTACGACGCTTCATCATCAAGCGGAATATGCTCAATCTCGACCGGGGGCAGATTTTCCTTGGCGCGCTTGCTGTTAATGGTTTTCAGCGCCCAATCGATAATGGTCAGGGTACGCAAACCCAAAAAGTCGAATTTCACCAGGCCGGCTTCTTCAACGTCATTCTTGTCGAACTGGGTCACCAGACCACTGCCGTCCGGCTCACAGGCGGTGGCGGAAAAGTCGGTCAGTTTGGTCGGCGCGATCACCACACCACCAGCGTGTTTACCGGTCTGGCGGGCGATACCTTCGAGCTTGAGCGCCATTTCCCAGATTTCCTGGGCTTCTTCGTCTTCTTCCAGAAATTCTTTTAGCGGGGCTTCGGCATCGAGGGCTTTTTCCAGCGTCATACCAGGATCACCCGGAATCAGCTTCGACAAGCGATCGGCCAGACCAAATGGCTTGCCCTGGGCGCGGGCAACGTCACGTACCACCGCACGGGCAGCCATGGTGCCGAAGGTAACGATCTGGGAAACCGCCTGACGGCCGTAAGTGTCTGCCACGTAGGCGATCACTTTTTCGCGGTCTTCCATACAGAAGTCGATATCGAAGTCGGGCATCGATACCCGCTCCGGGTTCAGGAAGCGTTCGAACAGCAGGTCGTATTCCAGTGGGTCAAGGTCGGTAATTTTCTGGGCATAGGCCACCAGCGAACCGGCACCGGAACCCCGGCCAGGCCCGACGGGAATATCGTGCTGTTTGGCCCACTGAATAAAGTCCATCACGATCAGGAAGTAACCGGGGAATCCCATCTGGATAATAATATCCAGCTCGAAGATCAGCCGTTCATCATAGGGTTTGCGCTTCTCACGGTATTCTTCGGAGTCTTTCGGAATACCGGCCAGAATCACCTCCAGACGTTCTTCCAGACCCACTTCGGATATCTTGCGGAAAAAATCCGCTTCACTCATACCTTCGGGGATCGGGTAATCCGGCAGGAAATATTTGCCCAGCAGGACTTCAACCGAACAACGCTTGGCAATTTCGACGGTGTTCTGGATTGCCGTCGGGGCATCCTGAAACAACTGGATCATTTCTTCAGCACTACGGAAATATTGCTGATTGCTGTATTCCCGGGGCCGGCGCTTGTCATCCAGCGCATAACCCTGGCCAATCGAGACCCGGGTTTCATGCGCTTCGTAATCGTCGGCGTAAATAAACCGCACATCGTTGGTGGCCACCACCGGCAACCGCAATTTGCCCGCCAGTACCAGGCTGGCTTTCACCAGCGCTTCGTCACCAGTACGGCCGGTACGCTGGATCTCGAGATAAAAACGATCACCAAAAACCCGCTGATATTCCAGCGCCAGTGCCTCGGCATCTTCCAGTTTGCCTTTTAATACCCGCTGGCCAATATCGCCTTCCCGAGCACCGGACAACAGGATCAGGCCGTCGTTTTTTTCGATCAGCCATTCCCGCTTGACCACCGCCTTGTCGTGATACTGGTTCAGGTAGGCCTGGGAAATCAGCTCACGCAGACCAAGATACCCCGCCGGAGTCATACACAATGCCGTTACCCGAAACGGCGCATAGCTGTCTTCCGGGTTCTCAAGCCATAAATCAGCTCCCAGAATCGGCTTGATACCTTGACCCAGACAGCCTTTGTAGAACTTCACCAGCGCATACATATTGCTCTGATCGGTCAGGGCCACAGCAGGCATATCAGCCGCCACGGTGGCACCAATCAGCTTTTTCACCCGCACTGTACTGTCGTAGAGAGAATATTCAGAATGAACACGCAGGTGAACAAAAGCAGCAGGAGACGACATAACAAAGGCCTGTAGTAATACGTAATGATGCGCAGTAGTGCGTCGTGATAATGGATAATCAAACACGGGCAGGGAGTTTACCGCAGATCACACCATCGGATGCTGCAGTGGGCGGGATTCCTGCTCAGCCTTGCTTACGAACAGGACAAGGCTACCCGGACAGGACCCACTCCTCAGACAAGATAGCGACTCAAGGCGGCTACCGTGACGCCACTGACAATCGCCGGTAACGGTTTTTTGACCAGCAGCATAACGCCTGCGGTGGTTATCAAGGCCAGCCGGGCACCACTATCACCGTTAATCACCATCGGCGTCAGCAAGGCGACCAGCACAGAACCAGACATGGCCTGAATAAATTGTTTGACCCGGTAATTGATGGGTACAAACGCCATTACATAAACGCCACCCCAGCGAGTGGCCAATGTCACCAGCGCCATCACCAGCACCACCAGCAAGGCCCCGCCTCCGGCGGTTTCAATGTCCACTATCTTGCTCTCCACCCCAAACAGTACCCACGATGCCGCCTGCCAGGGCACCAACAATCACATGGCTGTTATCGGGTAAGTACCAATATGCCAGCGATGATGAAGCCGCAGCCACCACCCAGATAAACAACATGCGCACATCTTTTTCACCACCCACAATCAGGGCAAGGAAAAAACACCCCATCACCATATCCAGCCCAAAACTCTTGGGATCATTAATGGCATTACCAAAATGCATCCCCAGCCAGGTACCCAGTACCCAAAAGAGCCACAGGGCAATCCCTCCCCCAAACAGCAGGCCCAGACCGGGTTTGCCGCGACTGAACTCCTGCATCGACATGGCCCAATTGGCATCGGAGGCCACCAGCATCATGCCGTAACGTTTTAACGGAGGCTGGTGCCGTAACCAGGGATACAGGGTTGCTCCCATCAACAAATGCCGGGCATTAATGGCAAATACGGTGATGATCATCGTCAGCAGCGGTATCTGTGCGCCCCACAATTCCAACGCTGCAAACTGGGCGGCTCCGGCAAACACCAGGGCACTCATCATCATAATGGTTGAGTCATGCAGGCCGGTCTGTGCCGCAGCCAGGCCAAAAGCCACGCCAAAGGCAGTGACCAGCACAGAAATCGGTGCCAGTTGCTTGAAGCCAGACCAGACCAGCGGTCTGCTGACATGGTGTAATTCGGTATGACGATGGGTCATTATCTAATCCTCTTGCGGCACAGGGTTATCGACACAGCGGCTATCACTCACAAAAACGGGCAATGGATAACAGTGAAGCCCACTCAAACAGAACGCCTGTGGCGGGTACAGACACACAACAACTCTTTTTGACCCGGACAGTAGCGGCAGGCAGAACAAGCGCCTACAGCGATCAAGGTAATACTTGCCAGCTATCTCCCGGCGCACATTCTGGCGGCAACTGCCATGGCCCGATACTGAGCCGGTGTAGTGCCAGCACAGGGTTCCGGAAACGGCCAAACATGCGTTTGATCTGGTGATAGCGACCTTCGGTCAGCGTGACCTGTACTTGCCGCTCAGCCATGATTTCCAGCAATGCCGGACGGGTGGTGATATTTTCGTAAGGGAAATACATGCCGGCCGCAAACGCAGCAATACACTCCGTACTGACCGGGTGCGCCAGCGTGACACGATACACTTTGGCGACCTTGTGCTCCGGGGACATCAGCCGCCGCGACCAGTCACTGTCGTTGGTCAACAACAGCAATCCACTGGAAGCCCGATCCAGACGCCCGACAATATGCAGCTGCTGCAGTTGTTCTGTCGCCAGCGGGCAACCTGGATGCTGGCACAACTGGTCGATCACGGTTGTATGTTCGTCATCGCGGGTCGCACTGACCACGCCTGCCGGCTTGTTCATCCCCAGATACACCGGCTGCTGCTGTTGCAGCACCGCAGCGTCCAGGGTTATCCGATGAAAAGGCCCAATCGGCTGGTTAATATCCCGCGCGACCACCCCGTCAACCGTGATACGTTGTTGCGCCAGCAGCAAACGTACATCACGACGTGAATACGTTGAATGCTGGGCAATAAACCGATCCAGGCGATAGCGACAACTGGCCATACACGCGTCGAAGCTCCGATGACGAAAAAGCCGGTCATGATAACAGTCGACCAGCGCAAATTGCAGCGACAATCACTCCTTCCTGCCGTTATCAGGACTGGATTCGCAACACGTTGACCAGTACGCTTTGCCGTCTCTGCTTGCAGTACGGGAAATACCATGTTTCGACACGGATGTTTTGCCCTGTCACTCCGCCGCCGATTCTGGTGCGGTGCCAAAAGCCATTGGCGATGCCGCTTGCTGCTGCCAGTCATCTGCGCCGGATTGCTGTCCTGCCCGCAGCTGCACGCAGGTGGTATCAACTGGCAAGGCGGGCTGACCTGGCAATACGCCCGCCTTTCGCTGGAAGAGAGTCACCGCCACTACCAACTCGACAATCATGGCCCTGCCGTTTCGGCAACAGCAACCTGGAATGAGCAATGGTTTATCGCTGGCAGCATGGATCGCCAGCAGGCCACCGATAACGGCCTGAACTACCAGAACCGGGGTGGATCAGTCTCTCTCGGCTATTTGTTTCAGGACGGCTGGCTACGGCTGGAAGGCTCTCGTTTCTACGAGGATTACGACGTTCAGTTCGGTGTGTTGGAGGATCGCCATACTGTGCGCCAAAACCATAACGATCGCTCCCTGTCCGCTGCTGCCAGCCGGGATTTCTGGCTTGCTGACCAGTGGCTGCTTGGCAGCCATGTCCAACTGGGGCACACCCTGAGTCACTCGAAACGCCGGGAATCGGTCGCCATCGTGGCGCCCGGCTCAAGGGAGACCGGGCGTCGTGTCATCAGCCTCCAGGCCGACGATACCCAGACAGGTGTTGATCTGGGTACGGGGCTGAGCCTGACCTGGTTACTGGAAGAACAACAGAGCCAGCGCTTGTGGGCGCCCGGCGTCGCGCTGGATTACCAACGTATCTTGAGTGGCGATCTGTTAACGCCCCCCGCCAGCGGCGGCCTCGCCTATCGCTGGCAGCAAACTGGCGCTCGGACAACAACCGTCAGGCAGCAATGGGCCAGTGCCAGTGTGTTTGTTGCCTTGCTGAATACTCACTGGCAACTCACCAGCCAGCTGGTCATGCCTTTGCAGACACCACACGACCAGCAGATTTCAATCGGTCTCGACTGGTTTTGGTAACCGTTAATAACGTTTTAAACGCAGTTGTTGCCGTATGGCATTACGCTGTTGTGGCGACAAGCTCTGAAAGCGCTGACGCAGTCGCAGCCGCTGCTCCGGCGTCGCCTGTTGATAATTATGCAAGGCATCGAGAATTTGCTGGCGCTGCTCAGGGCTCATATCGCGCAAGGTGTGCAACCGATCCCGTAATATCTGCCGCTGACTTTCTGGCAAACTCTGCCAGCGGCTGAAGCGCTCACTGACGGCCTGCCGTTCACTGTCAGTCATCGACTGCCAGCGTTCAACCCCACGCAACAACGCTTGCTGCCGCTCGTCATCCAGACTGTCCCAACGTTCGGATATCCCCTCCAGTAACTGCTGGGTGCTGTCGGGCAAGCTTTGCCATTCCTGTGCCTGCACGGGTTTTGATAACAGTACCCATCCGCTCAACAGCGCCATCAGCATGAGTATTGTCAGACTGATTCGCCGCGGCCACTGCAGTAATACCTGGGGATGCTCACTCTTCATTGTCCACCTCCGACCGCGTCCCGGTTGGCTCGGTTGTGTCTGGAAAACCTACGCTTGCTTGTGGCACAGACGCCGGGCTGCTGACCTCGGTATCTTGCGGGGTCAGAGGCGACGCCCCCAGCAGCATCATCGGATCAATCCACTCGTCATCAATCTCGACCTGATCGGCCAGATAGAGCAACAGTCCAATATCCGGCGTACTGTCCGACTCACGTTTCGGCGCACCCTCCGGTTCTGCCTGAACAGGCACCAACGGCAGCATCCAGCCCGCAGAAGATGACAGGGTTATTAGTGCCGCCATCTTAACCGGCCTTATCCAGGACTGGGGGATTGGCATTCGGTAACTCGCTTAGCCAATAGGCAAATTCCAATTGCTGCAGTATATCCCATTCATCTTCATCAAGCGCCGCCAACGCCATCATGTCATCCAGTTGCTGCTGTGCCTCGACCTGTGCCAGAGCGACAGTATCATGGCCCGACGGATGGGTACCTGCTGGCGCCCCCTTCCCGGCTTGTATCAACCAGATCACACTGGCCAGTATCAAGCAGGCCGTCACTCCCACTGGCAATAGCGGCCTGGAGTACCAGGTAGCGGACGTGGAAGTTCGACCTGTATCGGTGTCAGCCATGGCTTGCCCGAAAGCAGCCGCCCGTCGTTGTGCCAGTTGATCGGTCAGGGATTCTGGCAACGCCTCTGCCTGCTCATCCAGCAGTGCCAGAAGCTGTTGCTCTGTTACGGTTACCGTCACCGGTCCAGCCCTTGAGGTTTTATCCGCAGATTTCGATATCATGATACTCAGCCCATCTCATTCAATTTTTGCCGTGCTCTGGACAAATGGGTTTTGACACTGCCCTCGGAAATATTCAGCGCATCTGCCGTCTCCCGTACGCTTAGCCCTTCCCAACAGCGTAACAAGAAACACTGCTGTTGCTGGAAAGGCAGGCTCTCAATGGCGTTGATCAGCGCTTGCTGTTGACGACTGCTGGCCAGGGCCTGATCCGGCTCGTCGCGGCAATCACCCAGATAGCCATCCATACCATCGGCACTGCCAGTGTCTGGAACATCCGTCTGACTGCCCGACCAGAACATCCAGCGGCGCTGCTTCCGTTGCTGACGCAAGCTGTCGGCGAGACAGTGCTGCAAGATGCGGAAAAACAGCGGCCGCCATTCCGCTTCCTCCCGGTCGCGATAGTGGCTGATCAGCCGGGTCATCGCTTCCTGCACTACATCCAGAGCATCTTCATCATTGGCAGCAGCAAGCCGCACCATCCGAAAGGCCCGACGCTCAACCGAGATCAGGAAATCATTCAACCTGGCGGTCATACCATGTCTGTCTCCAAGCCAGTCACCTCCGCTTCCTTTTCTGTCTTTCAGCCTTGTTTTACTGGGTGTAATCCGTAGTAGAGAAGGCTTTCAGCCAGTGTCATCTCCGGCATGGAGGTAAAGCGGGTGTCGTGGCTACGGCGCTCGGTCACTGCTCCGTTCAGGGTGAATCCATGGCCGCTGCGGGCGCTAACCATACCGCTCACCACATCGCCACCGCGCCAGACGACACTGGCACCGGTCAATATTTCTGTTGCGGTAAACGTACCGGTGTTATCAAGACTGCCGTAGCTCACAATCGGTGTCGCGTTATCCAGTGTCATAATCAAGGCCAGGCCGCCACTGCCGGTATAGGGAACCCCATCAATGTCATAACGCGTTGTTTCTGTCACAGCCACCACCAGATCGCCAAATTCGCCGCTGCGGTGCCGCATGGGGCGAATCGCCAGGGTAATCTCTGCAGTATCAGTATCGGAATGGATCAACTGGCCACGAACACGATGCTCCTTGTCCGTATCGTCGCTGGCAACAACCATCAGGAAAGGTTCGACTTCAACAACAGCGGGATCACAGGAAAGTACTTCGTTGGAAGCCGCCAGATCCAGATCCAGTGTCAGAGCTGCCACGCTGTTACGGCCAACATTCAGTTCTCCCTCGCCAAAATCAACGGATACTTCCAGGGTACTGATGGTTTCGCCATGGGAATCTACCGCTGTCGCGTTATAAGACACACCAGTACGGTCCTGAACGACAATATCAGCGTCAGCATAATCAAGATTGACCAAGACGCTACGGTAATAGCCAGCCGGTATGGACGCGACCATCAGCAGCTCACTTAACTGCTGATACTGAACAAAATCCACTGCCGTGGCGGCAGGAAGAACATCCACCTCGGTGCCATCGTCACGAACCAGAGTGATACCCAGTACCTCAACCTGATAAGTCAGAAAATCTTCTTCTGCATCGGTCAAGGCAATTTGAACCGTGCCGGTTTCACCAGCTGCCGGAGCGCTGGCGCTATCATCCCCCACACCACCGCAACCTGCCATCAGGCTGGCTGCAATTGCCAGCCACCATGCCGTTGCTTTCATAGGCCACTCCTGAAACTGACACCTGCTTGCTGTTGGAATATCGCTATTATGTTGTTTCACGTATTCATATAACGGAGCAGGTTCGTTTCGGTTGACACAACAAAAAAACAAATCGAGAAAAACAGGGCAACAGGACAACCGCTTCCAACGGCGCGCCGCAAACAAGCGGGAGCCGTGTCAGTGTATCGGCCAGCAAGGCAGGCTCATGACCCGCATGTCCGTCATGGCAGCAAAGCCGCCCGGACGATTAAAGCAACGGATGACGCACTTCGATGGTGATGTGCTGTAATTGCGGATAATCGGCCAGATGCTGACGAATCCGGCTGGCGATCTCGTTCTCACTACTGGCTACCGACAACACCAACGCATAATGATCTGCCGATATTTTCCAGATATGGATATCGCGAATTTCTGCTCCAGCGGTCAGTATCCGGTCGATAATCTGTTGCCGGATTGGCGCTTCAATACTGCCATCCAGCAGAATGCGACTGGTATCTTTCAACAACCCCAAAGCCCATACCGAAATAATCGTCGCTCCCACTATACCCATCAGCGCATCCAGCCATAACCAGCCCAGCATCATGGCTGCCGTCAAGGCCACGATCGCCAGGATTGAGGTCAGGGCATCGGCCAGGACGTGCATATAGGCTGCCCGCAAATTATGGTCTTGCTCGTGATGCTCGTGATGCTCGTGATGCTCGTGATGATCGTGATGATCGTGATGATCGTGGTGATTATGATGTGCATGATGATGGGAGTGATGGTCTTTCAATAACCAGGCACTGGCCAAATTCACCAGCAAGCCAATGACTGCAACCGCAATCGACTCCGAAAAGCCGATTTCATGAGGCATAAACAAACGCTGAACCGATTCCAGCACCATCATCAGAGCCACCACACCCAACGCAACCGCACTGGCAAATCCCCCCAATACCGACACCTTGCCGGTACCAAAACTGAAATCCGCATCCATCGCATGACGTCGAGCATAGCGGTAAGCAAACAGCGTGATGGTAAACGCCGCCACGTGCGTTCCCATATGCCAGCCATCCGCAAGCAACGCCATTGAGCCATATGCAGTACCGACAATAATTTCGGCCACCATGGTGAATAACGTCAACCACAGTACCCAAAGCGTGCGGGTTTCCCCGGATTGTCGATCCGCAATAAGGGTTGGCTGATAACACAAACAATGATTGGATGAAGGCATAAGTCTGACTATTGGCTAATAAAAAAAAGAGTATAAATACCGGGGCATCACAGGCACATGGATGGATTACGCTGATAATACAGCGGGCCTATCCATCGACTAACCCTACCTGTTGGCTCTACCTGTTCGCGCTATCTATTGGCCTATCGAGCAACAGCGTTGATCGACACGACCAGACACACACAAGGTGCCGCAGAATAACGCTCACACCGCAAAAAATCTGCCCTGATTTACTCAACAACAACAGAGAAGCAGTGACAGATGGTAACACTATTGGCAGACTCCACGGATCTTCAACGGATGCCTATCATGAGCCGACGCCCCCCTATCCAGCCCGCCCTGAGCATCGCTGGACACACGATCGAACCAGGTACTACCTGCCAATTGAACCTGCCATTGGGAAGCCTGTATACCAGCACCGATGTCACCATGCCGGTGTACGTTCGTCGCAGCAACAAGCCAGGGCCGACATTGTTTATCAGCGCAGCGATTCATGGCGATGAACTCAACGGGGTAGAAATCATCAATCGCCTGATTCACGGCTCCCGATTACGCAACCTGCGTGGCACCCTGATTGCGGTACCTATCGTCAACGCCTTCGGGGTTATCAACCAGAGCCGCTATTTGCCCGATCGCCGGGATCTCAACCGCTCGTTCCCAGGCTCCAGCCGTGGCACTCTGGCAGCTCGTATGGCCCATATGTTCCTTAACGAAGTGGTGGCCAAATGTGATTACGGTATCGACCTGCATACCGGTGCCATTCATCGCTCCAACCTGCCCCAGATTCGCGCTAACCTGGACGATGATACCACCCGGGAAATGGCGCTGGCCTTTGGTGTTCCGGTACTGCTGAATGCCAACCTGCGTGATGGCTCGTTACGGGAGTCAGCCAACGAAATGGGGGTCAAGATCTTGCTCTACGAAGCAGGGGAAGCCTTACGCTACGATGAACTCTGCATTCGGGCTGGTGAGCGGGGAATTCTGCGGGTAATGCGCCATCTCGGCATGCTGCCGGCCAGCCGTCAGAAAAAATTTCCGATTGAACCCCTGATTGCCCGTAACAGCGGCTGGATGCGAGCCACCGACAGCGGCTTTGTGCGTAATCTCAAGCACCTCGGCGACAAGGTCGAAAAAGACGACATCATGGCTATTATCTGCGATCCCTTTGGTACCCAGCTCGATAAGGTTATCGCCCACAAGGACGGCATTATTATTGGCTGTCAGAACATCCCGCTGGTCCATGAAGGAGATGCCATGTTTAACGTTGCTTATTTTTCCGCGCCGGACGATGTCATCGAAAGCATTGAAAACATGCACGACAGCCTGCTGCCAGACGACATTCTGCTGCAAAACTGACCCATAACCCCAATCAGACCCGTATTCCTCAACAGCGGCAGGTAATACGGGTCAAACAGCTGGAGTGACAGGCCGAATGCTTAAAATCCTTCTCGTAATTCTTGCGGTAGTAGGCTATGCCTATCTCAATCGTATAGTGATGGGCTTTATCGAAGATCAGGGGCACAAAAGAAAAGTCAGTCTGAGTCGCGTGTTTTATTTGCAAAAAGCGCTGCAGATCACCCTGTTCACCTGCTTGCTACTGGTAATCGGGCTGGTGGTCGGGTTTGGCTATACCGAGCTGACGTTTGTACTGTCATCGGCGGTCGCCTTGCTTGGCGTTGCCCTGTTCGCACAATGGTCAGTGCTCAGTAACGTAACCGCCAGTGTGATTATCTTTTTCTTCTTTCCTTATCGTCCAGGCGACCGTATCCGCATTCTGGAAGAAGATTGCCCGGAAGCCGTGATTGAAGAAATCACTCTGTTTCATTTGCTCTTGCGTACCGACGATGGCTACGAATTGAGTATTCCAAACACCATGGTGTTTCAAAAGGCAGTGATCATGTCACAACGAGGGGAACGCTGGCTCTCGATTCGTCCAGCAGAAGACAAGCCACACAGTGCGGTCTTTCGGGAAGTTATTTCCGATCACCCTGGCCACCAGCCAGTACCAACCGACCAGGACCAGCCCAGACAGTAACACGGCTTGCAGGCTTATCAGAGACAGAAATTATTCAGAACGGGGATGATTTCGCCGAGCAGCCGACGTCAGGCAGGTTGACCCTTCTTTTCCACCCTGCAATTCACCGAATAGCAGGCACAAAAAAACGGGCACCAGGCCCGTTCTTTTATGTACTACTTAATTCACATCAGCGAATCAGATAGCAACGATGTTTTCAGCTTGTGGACCTTTCTGGCCAGGCTTAACAGTGAATTCAACACGTTGGCCTTCAGCCAAAGTTTTGAAGCCAGTGCTAGCAATAGCGCTGAAGTGAGCAAAAACGTCTGGGCCATTTTCTTGTTCAATAAAACCAAAGCCTTTTGCTTCGTTGAACCATTTTACTACGCCAGTTGTCTTAGACATTTTAATATTCCTGTATAAATAGAAGATAAGGCAGTGCGATTAATTCGCAAGCCAATCGCTGGAACTCAATTGGTGCTTATCTACTACAAACGAGGGAATATAAACTACTACTTCGAAGGGTACTAATAAATAAGGGCAATGCTTTCAAGCTGTGAACAAGTATACGCACAAATAGCTCCATGGCAACCATTATTTACCCTGCCGGAAAGTACCGACTCTCTCAACGTCTTCGACCTGCTTCACACTACCCCCAAAACAGCAGGCAACCACTTTTGCCGCAGAGCCAAACCCGCCACCAATCCGACTCAACCCGACCGATGGTATTCGGAACACCGCCCATCCTTGGCCTTATTCTCCACTCAGCTACTCTACAAAGAGAGCAAACAGCCTGTTTATCAACACAAACACTGCATTTTCATCCGTGTTGTAACAATAATTGATCAAGCTAGGGAACCAATAAAGAACTTGGTGCATACTAGACTCACAGTACCCAAATCACGTTAAACTTCAGGATAAAGCCCTATCAGGGCCGCTGCGTTTGCAGTGTGTATTCCAGAACCAGTTTAATAAGCTAAACTAGGCCGGAAACGCCTTTAAAATGCGGATTTTCGTATTCAGAAGCGCTTCTTGGGCTTTATATTGGGCATGCCGGCGACACCATGGTTGGCCTGTACCAGACAGCATGGTGTCGATTGACGATTCCTTACACGTTAGCCTGTCGACTCAAACATCTTACGCAACGGAGCACAACTAGATGAACAAAAAAAACTACCTTCTTTCAGCACTGACACTGGCCGTCATGGCTGGCTGCGCTAGCCAGCCATCCAGCGACACGGCGTCTGCTACGCTGGAAGATTTTCCGGAATACCAAAGCCTGAAAGAATCCCGTGACGAACTGGAGCAGGAGAACGCCAAGTTAAAGGCTGAAGTAGAAGAAACCAAGGCGATGGCCGCCGGACAGGTAGAGGACTCCCAATCCATGGAGTCCATGTCAATGACGCCAACGGCTGACTCTGTCATGCCACCCAATGCCGTACCTGGCCACTGTTACGCCCGTCTGGTTATTCCTGAAGAATACGAAACCCAGATGCAACAGGTCATGGTATCTCCTGAGTTATCCAAACTTGAGGTAGAACCAGCCAAGTACGAAATGGTGTCTGAAGAAGTTCTGGTCAGCGAAGAGTGGGAAGAGCTGGTCGTTGTACCCGCCACCTACAAAACGGTTACTGAAGAGGTTCTGGTCAAGGAAGCATCAACCAAACTGGTTAAGCTGCCAGCAGAATACGAAACCGTCGAAGAAAAAATTGTTATCCGTCCAGCCTACTCCACCTGGAAAAAAGGTAACGGCCCGATTGAGAAAATTGACGAAGCCACTGGCGAAATCATGTGTCTGGTCGAAGTGCCAGAAGAATCAAAAATCGTGACCAAAACCATTCTGGTAAAACCGGAACGTACCGAAGAAGTCGTTATCCCTGCTGAATACAAAACAGTTGAAAAACAAGTTGTTGATGTACCAGCACACACCACCAGCATCATTCACCCAGCTGTCTACGAAACTGTAGAAATTGAAAAAATGGTAGAAGCACCAAAAGAAATTGCTGAAACCATTCCTGCGGTTTATGAAGAAATTCCACAAACCGTCAAAGTCAAAGACGCACAACTGGAATGGCGTGAAATCCTCTGTGAAACCAACACCACAGAAGATGTTGTTGCTGAACTGCAACGTGCCCTGGAAGAGAAAGACTACAACCCAGGCCCTATCGATGGTGTTTACGGCTGGCAAACCATGAATGCAGTGACTCGTTTCCAAAAAGACAACGATCTGCCTTCTGGTCAACTGACCATTCAAACACTGCGTCTGCTGGGCGTTGCAAGCTGGGAATAATCCACTTGCCGGTGTAGCCATTCAATTGGTGTAACCACAAAAAAGGGCTGGCCATTTATTTGGCCAGCCCTTTTTTATTGGTGTTATAAAAGCCTGATGGCTTGGTCGCACTTACATATTCGGATAATTCGGCCCACCACTGCCTTCCGGTGTTACCCAATTGATATTCTGGGCCGGATCTTTAATGTCACAGGTTTTACAGTGCAAACAGTTCTGACCGCTGATTTGCAGCTGGTTTTTACCATCCGTTTCAATCACTTCATACACCCCGGCCGGGCAATAACGTTGTGCCGGTTCTGCGTATTTCGGCCAGTTCGAAGCCATTGGCACACTGGCATCTTTCAAGGTCAGGTGGCATGGCTGGTTTTCTTCATGGAAGGTATTCGACAAAAACACCGAGGTCAGCTTGTCGAAACTGAGTACACCATCCGGTTTCGGATATTCGATCTTGACGCACTCAGTGACGGGTTTCATTTGAGCATAATCAAGGTGATTGTCATGCAAGGTGAAAGGCAGCTTGCCGTTGAAGATATTCTGGTCGATAAAGTTGAAAGCACCGCCAATCAAAGTACCAAACTTGTGTAACGCCGGGCCGAAATTCCGGGTAGCGTACAGTTCTTCGTACACCCAGGAAGCCTCAAACCGCTCCGCATACCCCTGGAGATCCTTGCCGCCTTCGTCACCAGCAGCAACAGCGGCAAATATTTCCTCAGCCGCCAGCATGCCGGTTTTCATCGCCGTATGAACCCCCTTGATCTTGGCCGCATTCAGGGTGCCTGCATTACAGCCACTCAACAAACCGCCAGGGAAATGCATTTTTGGCAGGGCATTCAAGCCGCCCTTGGCAATGGCACGGGCGCCGTAAGAAACCCGTTTTCCGCCTTCCAGATAGTTCGCCAATACCGGGTGATGTTTGAGCGTCTGGAATTCATCATAGGGATTCAACCAGGGATTGCTGTAATTCAGATCCACGATCAGGCCAACCACTACTTGCTGGTTTTCTGCATGGTAGAGGAAGAAACCACCACCGGTACCGTCTTTACCGGCTCCGGTTAATGGCCAGCCCGCACCATGGATCACCAGACCGGGTTGATGTTTGTCGGCCGGAATATCCCACAATTCTTTCAAGCCGATGCCATAGTGTTGGGCATCAGCGTCTTTATCCAGTTCAAATCGTTGATATAACTCTTTACCCAGGCTACCCCGGCAACCTTCCGCAAAAATAGTGTATTTACCCAACAGATCCATACCGGGCGTATACATGCCGTCTTTCGGCTGACCTTGGGTATTCACCCCCATATCACCTGTTGATATTCCCGCAACCGACCCGTCATCGTTATACACAATGCCAGCCGCGGCAAAACCGGGATAGATTTCCACCCCCAGCGCTTCTGCTTGCTGGCCCAGCCAGCGACACAGATTACCCAGGCTAACAACGTAATTGGTTGTGCTGCCCAGATGCGCATTGTGCATGGTTTTAGGGATCATCATGCCGGGTAGCTTCACCGCTTTTTGCGGGTCTTTGAGCAAATACAGCTCGTCTTCGACTACCGGAGTATTCAAGGGTGCACCGAGTGCTTGCCAGTCCGGTAGCAGCTCATCCAGAGCACGGGTTTCTATCACCGCGCCGGAAAGAATATGCGCCCCGACTTCAGAGCCTTTTTCGACCACACAAATGGTCAGTTCCTGACCCTGCTCCTGCGCCAGTTGGGCCAGTCGTATCGAGGCACTGAGGCCAGATGGACCTGCGCCGACAATGACGACATCGTAGGCCATGGATTCACGTTGGGTCATAGCTATCTCTCACGGTTCACAGCAGCATTCAGGATGCTCGTTATTATTGATTCAGGACAAACATCGGATTATCCATAAAAAGACCTCTGACCAACCCGAGTTGGCCAGAGGAAAGCCGATAACCAAAAGCGCGTTACCGGCGAATTGTCGGAACAGGGTGAGCCCGACAATCCATGCTCATATCACCTTTGCTTCAAGCGATATATCCAGCCCCGGTCGATTTTGCATGTTCCGGGGTTGTTAAGGCAGAGCCGTTATCAGGGGCCTAGAACTGGTCGTTGGTCAGTCCCATGATGCTTTCGCTACCGGCCAGCAAGGCAGAAGCATGTGCCTGATGACGTGGCACCATGTGCTCGCAGAAGAAACGGGCAGTCACCAGCTTGGCTTGCAGGAATTCAGGATCTCCCTGGCCTGCATCCAGCATGGCTTTGGCTTTTTCTGCACTTCTCGCCATCAGCCAGCCACCAGTGACATAACCCATTTGCATCATGAAGTTGACCGCAGCACTGCCCAGCAAATGAGCATCAGAGCGCGCATTGGCCAGAATAAAATCACGGCTTTGCTTGGCGGTTGCCAACGCCGCGTCAAGCTGATCCAGAGCACTGTCTGGCAATACCGCGGCAGCCCGGGCAGACGCTGCAGTCGCCTCCATTTCGGTCAACAGGCCGGTCAGTACTTCACCGCCGTTGGACAGGGTTTTACGGCCAATCAGATCCAGTGCCTGAATCGCTGTGGTGCCTTCATAAATCGGCAGAATCCGGGCATCACGATAGTGCTGGGCTGCACCGGCTTCTTCGATAAAGCCCGCTCCACCGTGAATCTGTACTGCCAGGGAAGTCAGCTCCACAGAGAGTTCGGTACACCAGCCTTTGACAATCGGGGTATACAGCTCGGCACGAGCCATATGCGCCGCGGCGTCATCACCACCCACCAGACGGGTGCGATCCAGCTCGGCCGATGCCATCAGGGCCAGTGCCCGCATCGCTTCCGTGGTGCTCTTGATGGTCATCAACATGCGACGGATATCCGGGTGCTCGATAATGGCAATACGGCTGCCGTCTCGCAGCGTGCCCTGGATACGGTCCTTGGAGTACTGGAGCGCCAGCTGATAAGCCCGTTCCGATACCGACAGTCCTTGTACACCCACACCCTGACGGGCATCGTTCATCATGGTGAACATGTACTTCAGGCCCTGGTGCGGTTCGCCAACCAGATAACCCAATGAGTTTTCAAATTCCATCACACAGGTCGGGCTGCCATGGATACCCAGCTTGTGTTCCAGCGACAGGGCGCTCGCAGTATTCAGTTCGGCAGTGGTTTGGCCGTTTTCATCCAGCAGGAATTTCGGAACGATAAACAGCGAGATACCTTTCACACCAGCCGGTGCATCTGGCAGACGAGCCAGCACCAGGTGAATGATGTTCTCGGTCATCTGGTGATCACCCCAGGTGATAAAGATCTTGGTACCACTGACGCGATAGGCATCGCCATCCGCAACGGCACGGGACTTGATCGCCGCCAGGTCAGACCCCGCATCAGGTTCGGTCAGGTTCATGGTGCCAGTCCACTCACCGGAAATCAGCTTCGGCAAGTAGGTGTTTTTCATCTCGTCGCTGCCGTGGTGCGACAGTGCTTCGATTGCCCCCTGGCTCAACAGTGGACACAGGGCAAATGCCATATTGGCAGAATGCCAGATTTCATTAACCGCGGTGCTCAGCACCTTCGGCAGACCCTGACCACCAAATTCTTCCGGTGCATTCAGCGATAACCAGCCACCTTCTGTCATCTGCGCATAGGCTTCCTTGAAGCCCGGTGTCTGATGAACACCTTGCGCGTCGATACTGGCCCCTTTTTCATCACCTTCACGGTTTAAGGGTGCCAGCACACCGGCACCCAGCTTGCCAGCTTCTTCGACTACCGTGTTGGCCAACTCCATGTTGATGCCTTCCAGGCCAGCGTCTTCACACAGAGAGTCAAAACCAACCAGTTGGTCCAGTACAAATTCTGCGTCACGGTAAGGATGCTGATAATCACTCATAAATTGATTTCCTTGTTAGCCGTACCGCTCGCCCGTTCAGCGAGCGGCATTGGTATTAATAAAATGGGTGTTGATACATAAAAGCGTTTAATAAAAGGTGTTGCCATTGGCAACCATGGCCTTGATGCCATCAGTCAACTCGTACAACGGACCACATTCCGCATGGGTCTCAACCTGGGCAGCAAATACTGCGGCACCCAGGTTGTCGATATAGCGTAATGCACCACCCCGGAAACGTGGAAAACCCAGTCCCAGAATCAGGCCCATATCGGCTTCCGTTGCTGAAGCGACGATACTTTCTTCCAGACACCGTGCGGTTTCCAGACACATCGGTATCATCATACGCTCGATAATTTCAGCATCCGTGATCTCAGTGCTACGAGTGACGCGTTGAGACAAAATCGTGGCCACTTTTTCAGAACGACGCTTGTAACGCTTGCCATGTTCATCCGTGCCGTATTCATAAAAACCGACACCATTCTTCTGACCCAGAGCGCCCTGCTCCAATAAGGTTTCGATAATCGGGCGATCGTCGTGACCCATACGCTCAGGAAAGCCGTCTTCCAGTACCTTGTCGGCATGCACCATGGTATCCAGACCAATCACATCGGCCAGATAGGCCGGACCCATTGGCCAGCCAAACTGCTCCATTACCTGGTCGATCCGCTCAAAATCCACCCCGTCCATCAGCAGCCGGTTAAAGCCGTTGAAATAGGGGAACAACACCCGATTCACCAGGAATCCGGGGCAGTCGTTTACCACAATCGGGGTTTTGCCCATTGAAGCGGCAAAGGCTACGGTCGTCGCGATTGTGTCATCGCTGGTCTGGCTGCCCCGAATCACTTCCACCAACTTCATGGCATGCACTGGATTAAAGAAGTGCATGCCGCAGAATTTATCCGGACGCTGCAGACTCTCGGCCAGTAAATCGATAGAAATCGTTGACGTATTCGTGGCGACAATGGTGTTCTCGGAAACCTTGTGCTCAACCTCAGCCAGCACAGCCCGTTTGACATCAACCCGCTCCACAACAGCCTCAACAACATAGTCGACGTCGGTAAAGCCTTCATAAGTGAGTGTTGGATGAATAGCTGCCAGGATGGCTTCTTTTCCGGCCTCGGTCATGCGTCCTTTGCTGATACTGCGATCCAGAATGCTACCCGCATGACTGATACCCAGATCCAGCGCTTCCTGGTTAATGTCTTTCATCAGCATCGGCGTACCATTCAGGGCCGCTTGATAACCGATACCACCACCCATGATCCCGGCGCCCAGAACGGCGGCCTTGCCGACCAGATGGGCCTGCTTGGCCCAGCGTTTGGTTTCGCGCTTGAGGTATTGATCATTAAGAAACAGTCCAACCAGGTTTTTGGCTTCCACACCACTGGCCAGCTCACCAAAGATCTGGGCTTCCATCGCCTGTGCCTTGTAGAAATCTTCGGTCATGGCTGCGGTGATGATCGCCAAAATTGCAGGAGCAGCGGGATAACGAGGGTCCAGCTTTTTACCCAGCGTCTGCTGCAGGTTTGCCATGGCAGCAGCCGTCTCGGCGTTGTTTTCCAATGCTTCCTGTTTGCGATGGCGATTAGCCAGATAATCACGCTCGCCGGCGATGGCTTCTTGCAGCAAAGCACGAGCGCTGTCGAGCAATTGATCGCCATCAACAACGCTATCCAACGCACCCTGTTGCTGTGCCTGTGCTGCTTTTACCGGTTTGCCCGACAGAATCCAGCCCAGTGCCGCTTCGGCACCCACCAGGCGACTCAATCGCACCGTACCGCCCCAGCCAGGGCAAATACCCAGAGTGACTTCCGGGAATCCAAGTCTGGCGCTGGTGTCAGCAATGCGGAAATCGGCCGACAATGCCAGTTCCATTCCGCCACCCAATGCCATGCCATTAACGGCGGCGACTGTTGGGTAAGGCAGTTTTTCAATTGTATTAAACAGCCCATGAACCTTGCCGGCCCAACGGGAAATATCAGCAGCCGACAGACCAAATAACTCAGTAAACTCGGTAATGTCCGCTCCTAGCACAAAGGCCGGCTTGGCACTGCGGATTAACAATCCCTGTACATTCGCCTGGGTACCCAGCGCCGCCAGCGCCTGACCCAGTTCATCCTGAAGATGGGCGTTCAACACGTTAACAGAGGCTTCATGGGTATCCAAAACCAGCTCGGCGATTCCCGAGTCGGTCAATGTCAGCGTTACCGATTGTCCAGCATACATAGTGAGCTCCTTTTCTGTGATGGCTGAGAGTCAATGTGAACAACGACATTACTCTCAAAAACCGAACCATGGTGAAATCTGTGGTGTTAATACCCCAAACCTTGAGGCAACACCGCCTTTGAATAATGTTTCTATTATTGCGAGGAAAGGTGGTGCCAATATTGTTTAACGGCTCATTTTTGTACCATGAGACAGCACCACCAATCTTGATTCAATCCTGTATTAGTCGCGCGCAAACAGTGCCGCAATACCCTGGCCACCTCCGATGCACAAACTCACCATGGCGTATCGACCACCGATGCGTTCCAGTTCGTACAGGGCTTTGACGGTAATGATGGCACCTGTGGCGCCAATAGGATGGCCAAGTGCAATACCACTGCCATTCGGGTTCAGACGTTCCTGTGGCAGCTTCAGTTCACGAGCCACTGCCAACGACTGCGCGGCAAAGGCTTCGTTGACTTCATAGACATCAATATCGTTGGCACTCAAGCCCTGGCGTTCCAGAATCTGGCGCATCACCGGTACCGGGCCAATGCCCATGATTTTGGGATCAACCCCATGGACGGCGTAATCCACCAGTCGCCCAAGCACCGGGACACCTCGAGCCGTTGCCGCTTCACGCTCCATCAATACCAATGCCGCGGCGCCATCGTTAAGGCCAGACGCATTACCAGCCGTCACCGTGCCATCTTTCTTGAATACCGGGCGCAATTTCTCCATATCCGCCACACTGCAATCCATGCGGACATGTTCATCTTGTTTGAATTCTTTCGGACCTTTGCGCGACTTCAGTTCAATCGGCAAGATCTGGCTTTCGAAATAACCGTTTTCAATGGCGTTCTGGGCACGCTGATGACCCTGAGCGGCATAAGCGTCCTGATCAGCACGGGAAATATGGTATTGCTCAGCCACGTTTTCAGCGGTCACGCCCATATGAATATGATTAAACGGACAGGTTAACGCCGACACCATCGGGTCAATCATGGCGCCATCTCCCATACGCTGACCAAACCGGGCCGTCGGCAGATGATAAGGAGCACGGCTCATCGATTCTGCACCACCGGCAATAACCGTTTCTGCCAAGCCCAGTTGCACTTGCTGCGCCGCACTGATCACCGCCTGCAAGCCGCTACCGCACAAGCGGTTCAGCGTCAGTGCCGGGGCTGACTCACGTACACCACCATTCACGGCAGCCACCCGAGCGATATACATATCACGAGGTTCGGAGTGGATCACATTACCAAACACCACCTGATCCACATCATCCCCGCTGATACCGGCGCGCTTGATGGCCTCGGCGACCATTGCAGTTGCCATATCACACACGGGCGTCTCTTTCAGACTGCCACCATACGTACCAATTGCAGCGCGAACGCCACTGACCACAACCACTTCTTTCATTATTATTCTCCTTAATTTGACGATGATCATCGCTGCCAGACAACAAAGGCGGATGATGCGCTGACCAGACACCACATTAGCCAATAGCAGCCTTGGCAGCCCATTGCCACACCAGCCGAATTCTTAACATTTTCGGACATCAGCGTTATGCTCTGGGCTAAGCAACCACTATGGCCCTCTTTCTGTGACGCCACTATGACGTTTGAACATCGTTCTATTTCCATGCACTACGCCCGCACCATTGCGACTGCTGCTCGCCGCCATGGACTGAACGACCGGCAACTGTTGGTCGATGCCGGACTCGATCCGGCACTGGTGAGTGCCGCCCACAGCCACCGCATGACATCCGAACAATTTGCGGCCCTGTTGCTGGGTTACTGGCGTAGCGCCAACGATGAGTTTTTGGGTCAGACCCGCAACCCTGGCAAACACGGCACCTTTGCCTTGATGGCCAAGCAGGCCGTCAACGCCCGCAACCTGCGCGGCGTCTATCGTCATATCAGCCGCTTTTACGATCTGTTTACCGAGGAGTTCCAGCTCACGCTGGGTGAAGAAGGTGATGAAGCCTGGTTTGAAATGACGCTGACGCATCCGCAGCTGGATACAGATCATCTGTTTACCGAGTTTTTTCTGCTGCTGTGGCACCGCTTTCCCGGCTGGTTGATTGGTCGCTTGATTCCACTGGTGCGGGTTCAGGTCAATTATCCTCGCCCTGCCCATGGCCGGGAATACCGCCTGATTTTTCCATCGGATGTGATGTTCGAACAGCCCAGAATTGCGCTGGTTTTCGACCGCCAGTTGCTCAATGAACCCCTGGTACAAACGGAAGACACCCTGCGCCATCATCTCGAAAACGCTCCACTGGTGTGGGTCACACGGCCGAATTTTTTCCCGCATTACACGCGCAAGGTCAGTAATTACCTGCACCATTGCCTGCAAACCCGGCACACGCTCAATCAGGTCAGTATGGAAACCGCTGCAACTGAGCTGCACGTCACCAGCCGCACCTTGAGACGCAAGCTGACCCAGGAAAAAACCTCCTTTCAGGCACTCAAGGACAAGGTCCGGCAGGACCTCGCCATCCAGTTACTGAATCAGCCGGAACTCACCATCAGCCAGATATCCCAACGTCTGGGCTTCTCCGACCCTGCCGCATTCAGCCGGTCATTCAAGCGCTGGCTGGATATTCCACCGAAGGAATACCGCAAAAGCTGACGCGACTTGTATGCCTTGGGGAACCCTGGGGGCAGAGGAAGTATTGTCCGGTTTACACAGCCTTGTAGTGGCAAGTGCCAATATGAAGGAAAGGCGTGAACGCAACGCAGACTCAAAACAGGCAGAAATAAAACAGGCAGAGCGGGATACCCTGCCGGGCAAATAAAAGCTCGAAGCTCCCTCATGACCTGAAAGGAGTGGTAACAGGTCATAAGGGAAAGCCGCTGGCTACTACAACAACTTCCGGAGTCGGGGAATGTTCTCTCCAGAATCGCAGCCTGTCAGCGACACCAGGCTGCCTGTCACCTCCTTGTGACACAAGATGAAACGGGCGTTAGCCTGCTACTTCATCCACATCCACAGCACCATCCTTGGCCCACTGGCGCAATTTGAATTTTTGCACCTTACCGGTTGAAGTACGGGGTAATGCAGCAAAAATTACTTTTCTTGGTGCTTTGAAGTGCGCCATGTTCTGACGACAGTAAGCAATGATTTCGTCCTCATCGACCTTGACACCGTCCGCCAGCGTGACAAACGCACAAGGGATTTCACCCCATTTTTCATCCGGTTTGGCCACGACTGCCGCATCTTCAATATCGGGATGGCGGAACAGGGTTTCTTCCACCTCGATGGAAGAGATATTTTCGCCACCGGAGATAATAATATCCTTGGAGCGATCCTTGATCTCAATATAACCATCTTCGTGCCAGACAGCCAAATCACCAGAATGGAACCAGCCGCCTTCAAAGGATTCATCCGTTGTGCTCGGGTTTTTCAGGTAGCCCTTCATCACCACATTGCCGCGCAGGAAAATTTCACCGATGGTTTCGCCATCTTTTTCAACCGGTTGCAAGGTTTCCGGATCGGCGACCATCATGCCTTCCTGCATCGGCACCTGTACGCCCTGACGGGCTTTCAGACGGGCGCGTTCAGCAACGCTCAGATCCTGCCATTCGTCTTTCCAGCAACAGACCACACAAGGGCCATAGGTTTCCGTCAGGCCATAAACGTGCGTGACATCGAAGTTGATCGCTTCCATTTTTTCCAGCACAGATGGTGGTGGTGGCGCACCAGCGGTCATCACCTTGACGCTGTGATCCAGACCGGCACGCAGAGATTCATCCACGTTGGCAATCAGGTTCAGCACGATGGGCGCACCGCACATATGATCCACTTTTTCTGCCACGATCAGTTTGACAATATCGTCACCGCGCACATGGCGCAGGCAAACGCTGGCACCACCAATCGCAGCCATGGTCCAGGGGAAACACCAGCCGTTGCAATGGAACATCGGCAAGGTCCACAAGTACGTTGCATCAGCCGTCATACCCCAGGACAAGGCGTTGGAAGCAGCGTTCAGATACGCACCCCGGTGGTGATACACCACCCCTTTAGGGTCGCCGGTTGTGCCCGAAGTGTAGTTCAGTGTAATGGCATCCCATTCATTCGCCGGGCCACTCCAGCTGTCATTTTCGTCACCTTCGGCCAACAGCTGCTCGTAATCAAGCAAACCCAGCAGCTCGCCACCGTCAAAGGACGGATCATCGATATCGACCACAATCGGTGGTCTGGCCAACATATGCAGGGCTTTTTTGACCACCGCTGACATTTCGCGATCAACAATCAGCAGCTTGGTCTCGGCATGTTGCAGAATAAACGCCACGATCGGTGCATCCAGACGCGTATTGATGGAATTCAGTACCGCACCACACATTGGCACGCCAAAATGCGCCTCAAAATGTTCCGGTAAATTCGGTGCCATAATCGACACCGTATCACCCTTGCCAATTCCTCGTTTGCGCAAAGCACTGGCCAGCTGCACACAACGGCGATAGGTTTCATCCCAGTTACGGCGCACATCCCCATGAATCACTGCCGGTCGCTGCGGATAGACCAGCGCTGCCCGTTGCAGATATGACAGCGGACTGAGCGCCTGATAGTTGGCAGCTGCCGCGTCGAGGTGTTGGTCATAGATATTGTCAGTCATCGTATTTGCCTGCTGCTTTATGTTTGTTCCCATTTCAGTACACCGGGATCGATCTTGCCAAACCGATGCACCACCTCTACAGAGGTTCCTATTTGCCAACCCTGCTGGCGCTGAAGTTCCGTGCCATCACGCGCTGGAACTCGCCCACCACGCCACGACGAAACGACAAAACACACATAACAAAGATGGCTCCCATTATGATATGGATATAATTGCCCAGTTCACCACCGGAAAACAGTGTACTAATGGCGATCACGATCGCCGCTCCCACTACCGGGCCAAACAGGGTTCCCATTCCTCCCAGCAGCGTCATCAGCACCACTTCACCCGACATGTGCCAATGCGCATCGGTCAGACTTTCCAGCTCGAAGACCAGTGCCTTGGTCGACCCCGCCATGCCAGCCAGCGCAGCCGAAATCACAAAAGCCAATAACTTGTAATTCCCGACGCTGTAGCCCAACGATACCGCCCGCGGTTCGTTTTCACGAATCGCTTTTAATACCTGGCCAAAAGGAGAATGCACCGTGCGATACACCACAAAGAAGCCAAGCAGGAATACCGCCAGCACAAAATAATACATATTGAGGTTGTCGTTGAGATCGATCAGACCAAACAGCTCACCACGGGGAATCCCCTGCATGCCGTTTTCTCCGCCGGTAAAATCTGCCTGCAGATAGAAGAAAAACACCAGTTGGGCCAACGCCAACGTCACCATGGCAAAGTAGATCCCTTCGCGTTTCACCGACAGTTTGCCGAATACAAAACCCAGTATTGCTGAGGCCAGCGTGCCCACCAGCACACCCAGTTCCGGCGTCAGGCCAAAGTGCGTCATGGCATAGCCGGTGATATAACCACCGGTCGCCAGGAACGCTGCATGGCCAAACGACAACATACCAACAAATCCCAACATCAGGTTGAACGCACAGGCAAACAGTGCGAAACAAAGAAATTTCATCAGGAATACAGGGTACACCACCAGCGGAGCCAGCAAGCCAACGGAGATCAATCCCAGTATCAAAATCAGAGTCAAACCTCGTTGACGAGGTTGCGTTACTGCATTCATTTGGATTTGCGTCGTCATATCAGGCCTCTTTTCCGAACAGGCCGGAAGGTTTCACCAGCAACACCAGCACCATGACCATAAAGATCACTGTGGTGGATGCCTCGGGGTAAAAGTATTTGGTCAGTCCTTCGATAATGCCCATCATCAAGCCGGTCAGAATGGCACCACCGATCGATCCCATGCCGCCAATCACCACAATGGCGAACACCACAATCAGGATATTGGCACCCATATCCGGGCTGACGGAATACACGGGTGCCGCCAGCACTCCGGCCAGGCCAGCCAGGCCAACACCAAAGCCAAAGGTCAGGGTAATCATCAGCGGCACGTTGACACCAAACGCCTGCAGTAATGCCGGATTTTCTGTACCGGCTCGCAAATAGGCCCCCAGGCGGGTTTTTTCAATCACCCACCAGCTCGCCGCACAAACCAGCAGCGACACCAGAATGATCCAGGCGCGATACACCGGCAAATACATAAAACCGAGGTTATAACCGCCCTTGAGGGCATCCGGTATCGGATAGGATTGCCCGGAAGAACCGAACAAATGGCTGAACGTACCTTGCAGAATCAGGGCAATCCCGAAGGTCAGCAACAAGCTGTACAAATGATCCTGCCCGGCAATGGGGCGCACCAGCCAGCGCTCGATCAGCATACCAATAGCCGCTACGGCCAGGGGCACCAACACCAGCGCCAGCCAGTAATTCACACCCAGATGATGCAACGCCAGCCAGGCCAGAAAAGCCCCCAGCATATACAGCGCCCCCTGGGCAAAATTGATAATACGCAGCAGGCCAAAAATAATGGCCAGCCCCAGCGCCAGCAGCGCATAAAACGAGCCGTTGATCAGGCCCACCAGCAGCTGCCCCAGCAGGGCAAACAGATTGATTCCCATAAAGGTAACCATAAGGTCTTCCTCTAATGCGATGACGCCAGCCACCGCGTTCTTGTTCTTGTATCGGGTGTGAGTCCAGTCACCCCGGCGGCGCATAACCGCCGGGCCGCTGTCCTGTACAACCTGTGTCTTACCTGAACACGGACAGGCTTACTTGAAGTTGCATTCCGGCTTCATGGCACCAAAGGCCTGATCCCCCGGAATCACGTGCTCAATCTCGTACAGGTCGTTGGGGTTGCTGCGCTCGCTGCCTTTTTTCACCCGCACCTGGTACATGTCGTACACCATGCGGCCATCGGCACGCAACGCGGCGTTGCGCGCAAACATATCGTCCGGTTTCTCGGCTTTCATTTGCGCCATCACCGCCTTGCCATCATCCGTGCCCGTGGCTTTGATCGCCTTGAGGTAATGCAAGGTAGAGGAGTAGGCACCGGCATGCGCCATGGTCGGAATGGCACCGGTACGATCAACAAAGCGTTTGGCCCAGGCACGGCTGGCATCATCACGATCCCAGTAGAACCCTGTGGTCAGACGCATATCGCCAATAATGTCGGCATCAATGGCTTTGGTATCCGATGCAAACACCAGCAATCCCACCATGGTCGCTTGCTGGTTAAGACCAAATTCCGCCGCCCCCTTGAGTGAGTTGACAAAGTCTTTGCCGGCGTTGGCCAGAGCGACCACATCGGCACCGGACGACATCGCCTGCAATACAAAAGAGGAATAATCCGTCGTTCCCAGCGGTGCCCGGGCAGAGCCCACCACGGTACCGCCATTACTTTCAATAATGCCGGTGGCAACACCTTCTAACGCATGTCCAAAGGCATAATCAGCCGTAATGAAAAACCATTTTTTCTTGCCGCTATCCATCAGCGGTTTCACCGTACCCCTGGCCAGAGCCACAACGTCATAGGTCCAGTGAGCGTTAAACGGCGAGCAGGTTTTGGTGGTAAAGGTATTGGAACCGGCACCGGAAATCAGAATCGGCTTTTCATTCACGTTGGCCACCTGTGCCACTGCGCCCACAACAGATGAAGCCACCAGCCCATTGATCGCATCAACGCCTTCGCTTTCGATCCATTCACGGGCTTTGGCAGATCCCAGATCCGGCTTGTTCTGATCGTCCGCCGACACCACTTCGATTGGCTTGCCGAGGACGCTACCGCCAAAATCCTCCACCGCCATATTGACAGCATCAACGCAGTGGCGGCCGCACAAATCGCCGTACGTACCACTCATGTCGGCCAGTACCCCGATCTTCACCTTGTTATCAGACAGCCCGGTAGCCGCCTGTGCAGACAGCGCTGCAACCGACATCAAGGCCGCCACAGAACAGTGCAGTGCCAGCTTGAAACCCGCCTTCGGTGTATTGGTATTCCGTTTCATTTGAACCTCTTTTATTGTTATTAATGGTTATTTGTTTTAATGGCTTGCGTATCAAACGCCCAGCAGGGCATTCAGTTGATCCTGCTTTTCGTGCAGTTGGTGTTGTTGGATTTCTTCGACGATATGGCCGTGTTCCATCACGTAATGACGGTCGGCAATCGGTGCCGCAAAATGGAAGTTCTGTTCAACCAGCAGAATGGTCAGGCCACGCTGTTTCAGCTGCATCAGCACCTCGGCCAGACGCTGCACAATCACCGGGGCCAGCCCTTCTGTGATTTCATCCAGCAGCAGAATATTGGCACCACTGCGCATGATTCTGGCCAGCGCCAGCATTTGCTGTTCACCCCCCGACAAGCGGGTTCCCTGACTGTAGCGACGCTCCGCCAGATTGGGGAACATGGCGTAGATTTCTTCCAGCGGTACGCCATCCGAACGCACGTCCGGTGGCAACATCAGGTTTTCTTCCACATTCAGACTGGAGAAAATGCCCCGCTCTTCCGGGCAAAACCCCAACCCCAGCCAGGCGATCTGGTGGGCTGGCATCGTGATGGTTTCCTGGCCATTGATCACCACACTGCCGGTGCGGCGACCCACCATATTCATAATGGATCGCAGCGTGGTCGAACGACCTGCGCCGTTGCGGCCCAGCAGAGTGACCAGCTCGCCCTGATTCACATACAGGTCAACCCCGTGGAGAATGTGTGATTCTCCGTAAAACGCATGCAGGTCGCTGACCCGGATTTTTTCATCACCGATTCGATGAGGCTGGCCATTGGAATCATTCTTTGGCTGGCTCGATGTTGGAGTGCTCAATGTATCCGTCATGCCGCCGTCTCCTTGTCTGCTGCCACACCCAGATACGCCTCACGAACCCGAGGATCGTCTGACACCGTGACATAATCGCCTTCGGTCAGTACCGCTCCACGCTGCAAGACCGTAATCCGGTCAGCCAGCTGCGAGACCACTTTCAGGTTGTGCTCGACCATCAGAATGGTACGATTGTCTGCCACCGAACGGATCAGATTGGCGGTGCGCTCGACATCTTCCTGCCCCATGCCCTGGGTCGGTTCGTCCAGCAGCAACATCTCCGGATCGAGGGCCAGCGTGGTGGCAATTTCCAGGGCGCGCTTGCGGCCATAAGACAAATCCACCGTCACCACCCGCGCAAAATCCTGTAATCCCACAGACTCCAGTAACTGCTCTGCCCGTTCGTTCAAGCGATCCAGTACCGACTCCGGTTTCCAGAAATGAAAGCTGTTGCCTTCCCGTTGCTGCAACGCAACCCGGACATTTTCCAGCACCGTCAAATTGGGGAATACCGCCGAAATCTGGAAGGAGCGCACCAGCCCCTGACGGGCAATGGCTGACGACTCAATCGCAGTAATATCACGGCCGTTAAACAGGATGGTGCCGGAGGTGGGGCTCAGATATTTGGTGAGCAGGTTGAATACCGTGGTTTTACCGGCGCCATTAGGGCCAATCAGGGCATGGATATGACCGCGCTGAATATTCAGGCTAACGTCATCCACGGCGGTAAAACCTTTGAATTCTTTCGTCAGGTGGTGCGTCTCGAGAATATAATTATTGTTCATTTCTCGTATCCGATGAGGTTGAAATCTGCTTGTCAGCCGGGGTATCTCACCCTGGCCAAGGGCATATTCAACGAATGTCTAATTGGCAAATATTATTTTTATAACCCGGGAATTTATAACCAGCCCCGGTGTTCAATAACCAAACTAGACGCACATCGTGTCGTGAATTTTTCTCAAATGTATCCAAATGTTTCACGGCGACATTTTTCATAAAAAATAACCCACCCGGGACAGGACATATTCTTCATAAGCGCCGTTTATCCCGCATTGATCATTGACGGCTTGTGCCGCTCTCTGCATCAATAGAGGCTTTTGCCACGGTTATCTTTTTTTATGTCCTCCTCCACGGTTCATGCCACCTCCCAGCCGGTGATCAAGGCGCACAAGGCCCGCCTTGCGCGTCAGCTGTCGCTGATCATTCGTGGCATTCTGCTTGTGGTGTTTGTTTTTGTGTATTTCTATACCGTTCCGACAATCAAACAGCAGGTATTTGAAATAGAGCGTAATTCATCACGATTGGCACTGAATAACGTATTTGAAATTGCCGACCAGATGTATACCGGTGTCGAAGAATATCGGCAGCAGGCGCTGGACAACCACAAAGAACAACTGACGCTGGTCGTTGATTTGGCCGAGAATTTTTTACAATCCCATTTCCAGGAAGCCGCTAAACAAGGTATCCCGCTGGAACAGGCGCGACAAACAGCCTTCGCTTATCTGCGTGATTTTACCTTTGGCAATCAGGATTATATCTGGGTGGTGGATCATGATATCCAGGTTTTATCCCACCCGGATGAACGCTTTCAATACGATGGCGAGCAGCAGGAAGATGATACCCCTCAAAACATTCTGACCCGGGTTGTCAGGCAAGCCATGCAAGACGGCGAAGGCTATTACTATTATAAATGGTCCCGTATTGCCGGTGATGACGAGCTCGACAAGGTATCGTTTGTCCGGGACTACCCCGAATGGGGGTTTGTGATTGGCTCCGGGGTTTACCTCAACGATATCGAAATCGAAGTGCGCCAGCGTCGCCAGCAAGCCCTGATGGAGCTGCGCAATGCATTACAAGAAATCAAGGTCGCCAAAACCGGCTATATGTACGTCTTTGATTCCAACGGCCATATGCTGATTCACCCCAACGACAACCTCGATGGCGTTACCTTCACCACCCTGCAAAACCCGCTCAGCCAGCAACCGATCTATCAGGAACTGATGGCGGTGGCCGACACCGGCAACGAGTTGACCTATCGCTGGGACAAACCCGACGACCCCGACAACTACGCCTACGACAAGCTCTCGCTGGTGCGCTACATCGAAGGGTTCGACTGGTATATCTGCTCCTCCGTTTACCTCGACGAGCTGCAAAGCAGTGCTGATTTGCTCAGCGCGCGCATCATGATTCTGGCGGGCCTGACCATGTTGGCCACCCTGCTGATCTCCAATTTTCTGGTCAACCGCATTACCCGCCCTCTGGAACAGCTCGCCAGCACCGCACTCAACGTGCAACGTGGCGACTTGTCGGCCCGCACCGGCATTCAGCGCGATGATGAAGTCGGTATCCTCGCTTCCAGTATCGATGCCATGGTGCAACGGCTGCGACACAATATCGAAACCCTCGACGCCCAGGTCAAACAGCGCACCGAAGAACTGCTCGCCACCAACGCCCGGGTGCAGCGTATGAGCGCCGTTGGTCAACTGTCCGGCGGGCTGGCCCACGACTTCAACAATCTGTTGTCGATCATTGTTGGCAACCTGATCGTCGCCCGAGAGCATTACAGCGCCAGCAACCCGGAGCTGGACAAACTGCTCAGCCCGGCCGAACGCGCCGCCCGCCGGGGAGCCGATATCACCCATCGCCTGCTTGCCTTCTCGCGCCGCCAGCCGTTACAGCCAGAAACCGTCTCGATCAATGCCATGATGACCGAGGTGCTGGAGCTGCTGCACAGCGCCTTCAGCGGCCCCTATCGATTACACTACCGGCCACAACAACCGCCTCTGCAAGCCTGGATCAACGTCGACCCCGGCCACCTTGAAAACGCACTGGTCAATCTTGGCCTCAATGCCCGCGATGCCATGCACGATGGCGGCACCCTGACCTACAGCTGGAAACTGCGCGATATCCGCCAACCCATCGAACAGCAGTTCGACGAGATCGTGGCCCCCGGACGTTATATTGAAATCAGCGTCGCCGACACCGGCACCGGTTTCAGCCAGTCTGCTCTCGAACAGGCGTTCGAACCCTTTTTCAGCACCAAGGAAGGCAGCAACAATTCCGGACTGGGGTTATCGATGGTCTATGGTTTCGTCAAGCAGTCATTCGGGTATATTCAACTGCACAACCGCCCCCAGGGCGGTGCCATGATACGCCTGTTACTGCCCGCCAGTGACGCACCGGCCAACCCGGAGCTGAACGATAACGACAGTGACAACAGACCCAAACTGTCTCCAGGAGGACTGTATTTGCTGGTTGAAGACAACCCCGACGTCCGGGCCGTCATTCGCAAACAACTGATCGACCTCGGCCAACACGTGGTTGAAGCCGCCGACGGTAACGAAGCCCAGACCTTGCTGGACGACCTGCTGGCTAGCGGTGCCAATCCACTGACCGGAATGGTTAGCGACATCATGATTCCCGGCACCATGAATGGCCGCAAACTGGCCGCAACGTTACGCCGCCGCGCCCCTGAAGCCGTAATCCTGCTGGTCAGTGGTTACACCGATGATCCGGCCCAACAAGACCAGGGCCACGATGCCATTGACCAGCAAGACCCCATGCTGGTGCTATTACGCAAACCGTTTGACCGCCAACAACTGGGGCAAGCGCTGGAACGTGCCAGCACCCGCATCCGTCTACATCGTCAACACAGGAGTTTACCGTGAGCCAACAGGCGCTGATTTACCTCGTCGAGGATGACGCCGACATCACCGAACTGGTCAGAGGCGAACTGAACCGCTATGGCCACCAGGTACGCTGCTTTCGCACCGGAGCCCAGCTCACCAATGCGCTGCGCCAGCAACCACCTCGGGTGTGTATTGTTGACCTCGGCTTGCCAGACATCGATGGCCTGGAGCTGGTACGCCACCTCACCACCCGTGAAGACGTCGGCGTCATCATTATCTCCGGCCGCGACAGCCTGCCCGACCGGGTACTGGGGCTGGAACTGGGTGCCGACGATTACATCAGCAAACCCTTTGACCCCCGCGAACTGGTCGCCCGTACCAACAGCATCGTCCGGCGACTGGAAAAAAACGCCCGCCTGCAAACCAGCACCTTCGGCCCCGACAAGGACTCACCCTCCGTTGCCTGTTTTGCCAACTGGCAGCTGGATTGCGCCACCCTGACCTTACGAAAGGACAACGGCACAGAATTTGTCCTCAGCGCCGGAGAAATGGACCTGCTGGTGCGCCTGCTGAAATACCCACGCCAGATTCTCAGCCGTGACCAACTGCTCAAACACCACGACGAAGCTTTCGACCGCAGCATCGACGTGCGTATGTCGCGCATCCGCAAAAAGATTGAAGACGATCCCAAATCCCCACGTCTGATCAAAACCATTTACGGCATGGGCTATATGCTCACCAGCGATGTGCAATGGCAAAACGGAATCCACGGCGGGAACTAAAGCGTTCATGCCAGCGACCCTAGGATAACAACACCAGCACAGACACAGACAGTCCCTGCGCTGGCGATCCGCATGTACAGCTTGCCTTTCTTCTCTTTCCGCTATAATTTAACTAATCAACTGATCAGCTATATGGATAATGGCCATGTCCAGGCGCGGACGATCTATCGACCCCGAAAAACAGCAACGAACCCGGCTGGCGTTAAAAAATGCCGCTCGTGTCTTGCTGGAAAATCGTTCTTATCACTCACTGACAATCCGCGATATTGCCACTCAGGCCGACACTCAGTCGGCTATGGTGAGTTATTATTTTGGTGGCAAGGATGGCTTGTTCCGCGCGCTGATCGACGACAGCAGTGTTATGCGCCAAGAACAAGTAGATACCCTGATTGCCACGTTACCGGCCGATCCGGCTGCAGCCTTGCATCATCTGGTCTCTGGTCTGCTCGAGCTGATGTGCCTGGAGCCATGGCTGATCCGACTGGTTCAGGACGATATTTTTAATCAGGATTCGCAACTGCGAGAGCACTTCATGCAGCACATACCCATGAAGCTGGGCGCCAACCTGAAGCAGCTGCTGGCACAGCTGCAACAGCAGGGTCTGCTACGAGCGGATCTGGATATCGCCTGGGCAACCACCAACCTGATCAGCCTGATCATCTTCCCGATTGTGGCAGAACCGGTATTCAGCCAGACGACCGGCGTCGATCGCCAGACCCTGCATTCGGCGAGCTGGAAAGACCATATCTCCCGCTTGCTGCTGTCCGGTTTTGCCACTGACGCCACCCAACTTCCGGCCAGCCAACCGGACTCACCATCCTGTTCCAGCCCGGTATCACTGTGAGGATCTGCCCATGCCATCGATCTGGTTAAAGCGTCCATTTATACTGCCCATCATGGCGCTATCGGGAGTCGCTGCGCTGGTGATTGGCGCACAACTGAAACAGCCACCGCAGCAGGACAGCCACCAACGGCCCGGTGTCGCCGCTCACGTGATGGTGGCACATGCCGCTCCCATAATCCCTCGGGTAGTCGGCCATGGCGTGGTACACCCCACGGTACAATTATCTCTGGTTGCAGAGGTCGCTGGGCGGATTGTCTGGCGCCATCCTCAATTGGATCATGGCGCGCTGCTGGATGCCGGTACCGAACTGTTACGACTGGACGCTACCGACTACCAGCTGGCGGCCCGTCAGGCACAAGCCAATATTGCCTCGGCAAACGCCCAGATCGCACAACTGGAAATCAACGCCAGCAGCCTGCAGCACAGCCAGACATTAATGGAGCAGCGCCTGGCATCAACACGCAAGGAGCTGTTGCGCAAACAGGCCTTGTTGCAACAGGGTGCATTGCCTCAATCCCAGCTGGATGCGGAACAGCGCGCCGTCTTGCAAGCAGAGCAGGAGCTGGTCTCGTTACAGCAACAACTGGCTGTTTTGCCCGCCCAGCGTGATGTGCTTCTGGCGCAACAACAGATTGCCAACAGCCAGGCCCAGCAACAGCAACGCAATATCGATCGTACGACACTGGTGTTGCCAGTCGCCGCCCGGATTGCCAATACCGCACCGGAAGTCGGACAGTTTGCAGCCGTTGGCCAACCCTTGATCGAGGCCCAGGGCATTGATTCGGTAGACATTGAGGCCCGCTTTACGCTCAGTCAGCTGCGACCATTTATGCAGACTCTGGCCCGGCAAGCGGAAAACCATCCCGAACCACTTGCTGCAGGAACCGATCCAGCCTCCGTATCAACACCGGCATCTGTACCGGCATCAACACCGACAACCCAGGCCATCAACCGGTTAATTACTCTGGGGCAGCTGTCGGCACAAGTCGAATTGCCGATACTGGATGACAGCGGTACGCCACAAGTCTGGCAAGGTCAGGTGGTGACGTTTCGGGAAGGTATCGACCCACAAACCCGTACACTGGCCATTCTGGTACGTATCCCCAACCCATATCGCGATGTAGTGCCCGGGCAGCGACCGCCCTTGATTACCGGATTAAACGCCCGTGTCACGCTGCAGGCCCACGAGGTCGAAGCGATTGCCATTCCCTCTACCGCTATCCATGCCTTCAGTAATGAACAAGGCAGTGACAACAGCACCGTGGTGTATCTGCTGGATGATCAGCAGCGCCTGCAGGTTCAGACCGTCACGCCGCTGATGAGCATGGCGAACCAGACGCTGCTGGCCGCTGATGCCTTGCCGCCACACTGTCAGGTAATTTTGTCCGATGTGGTACCAGCGGTGGCAGGGACCTTGATTACTCCGGTGGCCACAGGCGCGGCAGAGGGACACTGAATCATGGCGACACCTTCCTCTTCCGGCAGCCAAACAGCCAATACCAGCACAGCCAACACCTCCAGGTCGGTCAATTCACTGACCGGATTTTTTGCGCATCACCCAACCGCAGCCAACCTGCTGATGGCCGCTTTTCTGATCCTGGGGTTGATCAGTCTGCCGCAATTACAACGCCAGACGTTTCCCGATACCCAGGCCTACGAAATCCGCGTCACAGTGCCATATCCGGGGGCGACTCCGGACGACGTTGAATCCGGTATCTGCCTCCCGTTAGAGGACGCCATGGACAGCATTGCCTACGCTGAAGAAATCCGTTGCGATGCTCGCGATAACGTCGGCCAAATGACGTTAAAAATGCAAAGTCAGGGGGATTTTGACGATTTTCTTGATGATATTCGCGCTGCGGTTGACGGGATCAGCAATTTCCCGGACGACGCTGAAACCGCCGCCATTCTGGAATTGGGCCGGACATCTCCCGTCGTCACCGTAGCGCTGAGCGCCGACTTGCCCACCACTCAGCTCAAGGATCTGGCCAAACAGATTCAAAGCCGAATGCAGCAAGACGCGGCGATTCCACTGGTCACTCTGGAGGGTTTCAGCGAACGCCAGCTACGCGTCAGTATTCGCACCGACACCTTGCGCCGTTACCAGCTCAGTCTGGACCAGCTGGCCGCAATCCTGCAAAAACAGAATCTCGATCTCCCCCTCGGGACCTTTGTTGCCCAGCCCACTGCCAGCACAGACTCGGCAAACCATTATGCGCGGGAATACAGCTTGCGCCTCAACGACCAGCAAACCGACGTTCAGGCACTGGGCAATCTGGTTATCATCAGTAACCCGGATGGGGCTGAAATCCGTCTGCGCGATCTGGCGACCATCACCGATACCTTTGAAGACAACGATCATCAAGTGATTTTTGATGGCCAGCGGGCGGCTCTGTTGCGAGTCGCCAAAAACAGTACCGATGACAGCCTGCGGGTGCTCGACGCCGTCGAAGCCTTTATCGACCGTGAAACCCCCTATTTGCCTGCTGGCAGCCACTTTGTGCTAACCCAGAACTTCACCGATATTGTCAAGGACCGGCTGTCGATGCTGATCAACAATGCCTGGCAAGGATTACTGCTGGTTTTTCTGACGCTGATGCTGTTTTTTGGTTTCCGCTATACTTTCTGGGTAGTGATGGGCCTGCCGGTAAGTTTTCTCGCCAGTTTTTTTCTGATGCTGCAGTTTGGCATATCAATCAATATGATGAGCATGGTGGCGTTATTGCTGGCGCTGGGCATTCTGATGGACGATGCCATCGTTATTGCCGAAAGCATCGCCGAGCAACGCCAGCGTGGTCTGTCGCCACTGGATGCCGTTGTAACCGGCACCCGGCGCGTCGCCCGAGGTGTCTTGTCATCCTTCCTGACCACCGTCATGGTGTTTGGTGCACTGATAGGACTGGAAGGCCAACTGGGACAGGTATTTCGCGTTGTGCCCATTGTGCTGATTGTGGTGCTCAGCATCAGCCTGATTGAAGCCTTCCTGATTTTGCCACATCACCTGCGTCATACCATGGAACATGAAGCCGGTTCAGGCAGTGGTGCCCAGGGTAACTTTCAAAAACAGGTTAACCGCCGCTTTGAACAGTGGAAACACGCACTTGGCTCACAACTCGAAATCGCCATTCGTTACCGTTACCTGACGGTTGGTATCACCATCGCCGTATTTTTGCTGTGCATCAGCATGCTGGTATCCGGCGTCCTCAAGTTTAATGCCCTGCCAGAAATGGACGGCGATGTACTTGAAGCCCGTGTGATTCTTGCCGCCGGGACACCGCTAGCCCAGACAATGGCAACCATGACAGAAGTGGAAGCAGCATTGCAGCGAGCGGTGCACACGCTGGACCAGCAAGAATCATCAACTCTGATACGTCACACTAACATCCGTTATAGCCAAAATGCCGACGCCTTTGAACAAGGCCCGCATCTGGCTACACTCTCAGTGGATTTACTCACCGCCGAAGCTCGCCATACCAGTCTGGATACCCTCACTGAACACTGGCAAGCCGAGTTGCCGGCCCTGCCACAACAAGTAACCCTGTCGATCACCGAACCGGCTCTTGGCCCGGCTGGGCGCGCCATCGAACTTCGTCTCAGCGGGGTTGACCGCAACAGCCTGCAGCAGGCTTCACGGCAATTGCAGTACTGGCTGGCCCAGTATCACGGCGTCTTTAATGTGTTTGATGACTCACGACCGGGCAAGCCGGAGCTTATGATCCAGCTGAAGCCCGAAGCCAGAGCCCTGGGGCTGGACGGGCACACCATTGCCAGCCAGTTGCGCACAGCCTACTCCGGCCTGGAGGTCACCTCCCTGTATCGTGGTGGCGATGAGCTGCAGGTCGTTGTGCAACTGGATAACCGCCACGACACCCTGGCCGACCTGGCGGACTACCCGCTGGTCAACCCCGCCACTGGGCAGATTATTCCCCTCGCCAGCGTAGCGACACTCAGCCAGCAACGGCATATCTCCCGTATTCACCGCATCAACCACCAGCCGACCATCACCCTGTTTGCATCACTCAACAAGCTCAAGGCCAATACCGGTGAAGTCGTGAACGATACCTTGCAGCACATGCTGCCTCAGCTGCAGGCAGAATATCCCGGCCTGCAGCTGTCTGTTCAGGGTGAGCTGCAACGCAGTGCTGTTACCCAGGACTCCCTCAAAACAGGATTATTGCTGGGACTGTGCGGCGTTTTTATTCTGTTGAGTCTGCAGTTTCGCAGCTATATCGAACCTCTGATCGTGATGGTCTCGATTCCCATGGCGCTGATTGGTGTCATCATCGGGCACCTGCTGATGGGGCATGACCTGTCGATGCCAAGTATGGTGGGGTTTGTCTCACTGGCGGGGATTGTGGTGAACAACGCCATTTTACTGGTCGAATTTGTCAAGCAACACGTCCGGGACGGCATGGATCTGCACGCCGCCGCCCGACAAGCCAGTCAGGATCGGTTACGCGCCATTCTGCTAACCACCAGCACCACCGTTGCCGGAACACTGCCACTGTTGTTCGAAACCAGCCTGCAGGCCCAGGTACTGATTCCACTGATTATCAGTGTGACTTTCGGCTTGCTGATTGCCACCTTTCTGGTGTTGGTGCTTTTACCCTGTCTGTATACGATTCTGGAGGATATACGGACTCGCTAGAAACCCATTCAGGGTATACGCCTCGAAGACAGTCAGCCGCTACGAATGCTCATTCATTCTCATTCTGGATAGGCTCAACCACCCTGACCGCGCCGCCACTCTGATTGGTCAAGGCCATTACAAACGCCTCCCGGTCACTATCGGCGACCAGCAGTGCCATACAGACCCGAGCCTGAAAGTCGCAATGCTCAATGGTAGTGCTGTATTGATCCAGCAAATGCCTGACAACGGCTTCCATTGGGTAGTCGTATTCCAGCGTCAGGCGGGTTTGCGGTACCCGTTGCTCGGTTGCCAGTGCTTCCAGCCCCTGCAACACGGCCTCTGAATAAGCCCGCTGCAGCCCACCGGTACCCAGCTTGATGCCGCCAAAATACCGCACGACAGCAACAACAATTTCTCCCAGGCCACTGTGTTGCAAGACTTTCAGCATTGGACGGCCAGCGGTACCGCTCGGCTCACCGTCATCACTCATCGACATCACGGTGGTATCCGGTGCTCCGGCGATATAGGCCCAACACACATGACGCGCCTGGGGGTGTAATTGACGCACCGAGCGAATAAACGCCTCCGCTGCGGCCCGGTCACTGGCTTGCCCGACAAAGGTTATAAACTGGCTGCGCTTGATTTCCAGCTCAGAGATATGGGGCGTTGGGGTAACAGGGACAGCATATACGGAGGTCATAACAGAACTTATAGGCAAGGAAAACAAGGAAATTCTGACGCCTAATGGCGTCAGTGTCGACGAGCAAGTCGCAGTTTCCTCAAGGGGACATATATTTAACCCGGTGCTCACTCTGGGCTACCGGATGGTTTCGAATCACGAAGCCGACTTGCAGGCCTGACGGATCAAGTCAAACGTCGGCGACACCGAGTCGAGATCATCCGGCAGCCCCCCAAAGGGCGCGGGTTGCCGCCGTCCAGTGCGGTGTTGACGAATTTGAAAAGGACTCGTCATTTCGCTGCATTCGTCGCCTTACCCTGAACAACGGCAACACTCGCGCAGAGCCGTGCAGGATTAAGTAGATGTCCCCTCAAGTATTGCCCGTTCCAGAGCCTAGAACGACAGCATCAAACCGGCAGAGACTGCTTGTGGCGACCGGCCTGGCAAGGTGGCCAGCTCATCACCGTGGGTACCGTCAACCCCCTGGAAGCTGGCATTATCTTCGTTATTGGTGCGGGTATAAACGGCGTAGGTTTTGATTTTTTTGGACAGTTTGCGTTCGACACCCAGCGATAACATCAAGGCACCTGTATCTTCGCTATGACGATAGCTGCCTGCTTTCATGACACTGCCAAGCCAGGTCAGCTGGCCGGATTTCCAGGCGCTCTGCAGTGCCCAGGCCTGACGGTCGAGAACGGTGACGCTGTGGTCGTCGGGCTGGTAGCGCAGGTTTTCCATCAAGCCTTGCAGGGTCCATTGCTCGCTCCGATAACGCGCCAGAAAACGCCAGCTGTCCGAGTCACCACTGGCCGAACCAATCGCCAGCTGCTGCCAGTGCTCCGTCGCGGCGGCCAGGGTCCAGTGCGCAGACGACCAGTCTGCCCGAGCACCCAGGTAGAGCCGCTGATTGTTATCGACGTAGCCAGATGACTTCACCGCATCCGGTGAATACTGCACCGCCAGTTTCATCAAACCACTCGCCAGCGGTGCCTGCCAGCGGCCCATCAGCATGTTTTCGACCCGCAGGTCCAGCACATTGCCCGTACCGGAACCGGCCCCCAGGATGGCCCCCCGATCAGCAACCGTATGCTTGAGCAGGCTGTAATCCAGCGCAATGCCCTTTACCAGGCTGTCGTGACGGCCTGCAAGCAACTCGCCCTTGCGTTTTTTATCCTCAGACCAACGCAGCCCCAGGTAAGTATTACGTGTCGCCCAGGTATTACTGCTGCTGCCATCCGGGGTAAGGTTCTGTTCAATCTGATAAAAGCCTGTCAGCCCATCGAGCTCGGTGGCTATTTCACCTTTCAGGCCAATTTTTGAAGAGTTGAACGACAGGCTGACATCCCCCGACGACAGTTTGTCAGTATTGCTGGCAGAGGCTTCAGCCGCGGATACATCGGAATCGAGATAATCCAGCGAGGCATGCAGACTGCCATAAAAATTAATGGAAGGATCTTTGGATGCCATCGCCGTTACAGTCCATGTGGTACCAAGCAACATAACGCCGGCGGTGAAATACTGGCTTTTTTTCTTCATTTTACATCGTCCTGAATGTCAATTAGTGAGGGTAGAGCGATTTGCAGGCCGGTTTTTCCGGTTGCCTCATCCGCTATATAAGCTAATATATAGCGGACTTAATAACCACATTTTTTATAGGGGTATTTGGCATGATTGCTAAACGGACAGCTTTTTCAACACTCCTCAAGCCGGGTAATGCCCAGCCTGAGAGCCACCCGCAGAGGGCTTGGATCATCCGCCGCTCCGCCCTGATGCTGGCCCTGACGCTGGGGCTGTCGACCGTGCAGGCCGACACGGTATCGGTGGCGGTGGCAGCCAACTTCACAGCACCCATGAAGCAAATCGCGGCAGATTTTGAGAAAAAGACTGGCCATGTCACCCAGTTGTCATTCGGTTCATCCGGCAAGTTTGTGGCGCAAATCAAGAATGGAGCGCCTTTTGAGGTGTTTTTGTCCGCCGACCAGCAAAAACCGGTCGTACTGGAAAAAGCCGGTATCAGCGTTGCGAACAGCCGCTTCAGTTATGCACTTGGACGTTTGGCGCTGTGGACCATAAAACCGGATACCGACCCCCTCGCCACCCTGCACAGTGGCAAGTTCAACAAACTGGCAATCGCCAATCCACGCCTGGCGCCGTATGGACTGGCAGCCACCCAGGTGCTTGAAGAACAAGGCCTGACCCAGAAAGTCAAAAGCAAATTGGTGCAAGGGGATAACATTGCCCAGACGTGGCAATTTGCCAGCACAGGCAATGCCGATCTCGGCTTTGTCGCGCTGTCGCAGATCAGTTACAAAGGCAACATAAAGGAAGGAAAGGCATGGGTCGTACCGCTCAAGCAACACGACCCGATTCGCCAGGATGCAGTGCTGCTGCAGAAAGGCGCAAACAACCAGGCAGCAAAAGAGTTATTGCAGTATCTGCAATCCGAGCCGGCCCATGTGATTATTCGCCAATACGGCTATGAGATTCCGCAATAAAGCCCGGCAATAACAAGTACCGACACAACCAGCACAGACCAACCTCGGCAACCGGCTTGCCGAGGCCAGCCACCGGCTTTCAGACATCGACCACCAGCACGACGCTGCTGGCTTCAAACAACGCACAAGCTGGTTGTTGTTGCTGCAATGCCAGTGCGTCGAGGCTGTGATTGGAAATCACCGCGCTGATGGTTTTGCCATCCGCCAAGGCCAGCACCACATCGGCATTGACTGCGCCTCGGGTAATGCGGGCCACGGTGCCCACCAACTTGTTACTGGTACTGAGTTGAATATCCAGGTCATTCGACAACATCACTGCCGGAGCCTTGATCAAGGCCACCAGCGTTTGGCCCGGGGTAATCTCCAGGCTACTGAAACTTTCGGCGGTAATTTGCGCCGTCACCAGATGATCTGAGGTAATCCGCAGCAAGACATCGCTGTTGACAGCACCAGGAACCACCGCTTCCACGACGCCCCGGAACTGGTTACGGGCACTGGTTTTTAACTGCCCGGCTCGTAGCAAGTCACTGATATCGTCAGTGACATCCCCCAGCGACTGAACCCGCTGACGGATACGCTGCAAGAAGATTTCGTGTGCTTCCTGCAAGATCAAAAAACCGGCTAACATGCGTTCGCCATAATCGGTCAATACCGTACCGCCCCCTCGCGCTCCCCCGGCCGCTCGTGCCACCAGAGGCTGATCAGCCATATTGTTCATGGTATCAATACGATCCCAGGCGGTTTTATAACTGACGCCCACCTGTTTGCCAGCAGCCGAAATGGAACCGGTATCGGCAATGGCCTGCAACAGCTCGACCTGTTCACGGGCAAAGGGACGTTCCTGCCCCTGCATCCAGATGCTGCCCTGCAAGGACGCCGACTGCAGCGGATTTGCCACAGCGCTCGCTGGCTGATCGGAGGTTTTATCAGAAGATTGATCGGGGGATTTCATAGGCGGGATACTATCGGGTAAGGGATTACACGTTATGCAAGACAGTAACATCCGGCGAAGCCATCACCAGAGTCAGCATGCGGGACAGGAGGGTGTCCCGCTGCAATCAAATCGCTCGGTCCGAGCGTTTGATAATGTCTTACTCTGAAATGGGCACGGCGTTGGAATTGGTTACATTCGCAAACACGGTATCAAACTCGGCATACGCCTTGCGCATCCAGACCTTAGTGCGCTGACGTTCCATCAGGCTCAGGCTGGCACCGGAGGCATCGCTCTGGTTCACAGCGGCCCAGAAGGACATTTCACGCTTGTTGATCTTGAACATGGTGGGGGCATGCAAGGCTGGCAAGGTCATGCTGAGAATACGCGCCAGATCATCCTCTTCGTTCAGGGCTGGCAGTGCTTCCACATCACGGAATACCGTTCCCCGGCCTTCATTCTTGACCACCACACAGTTCATGTAGTACTTGTACTTATCGAGAAATTTTTCCAGCAACTCCAGAGAATCCGGGCTATCGTCCACCACATTCCAGAAGACGATTGGAATATTCATCTCTTCACACATATCCAGCACGCCGTTATCGTCAATCCAGCGATCCAGAAAACGCTGGCTCTGGGCGGGCAAATCCACCACGACCTGTTGATCGGCTTCCAGCGCACACTCCATGATGGCATCGGTACTTTCAAACTGATCCAGCGTCAGAGCCTGAGTAAATTCCTTGTAATAACGAGTTGTCGTGGCGTGTGACTGGTCGGCATCCAGACCGGCGTAATGCAGCCCCTTGTCCAGACAATATTGAGATAATAAACGGGCAACGACGGATTTTCCGACACCGCCTTTCTCGCCACCGACAAAGTGAATCATGCTCATGATGAGTTCCTTACAAAAAATGGGTCAGAGCTAACATTTATACCACAGTCGGGCTGTCACACAGCAGACTGGCCATCCGGTTGGCCACATTTCTATAATGTCGCCTTCATTCCTTGATCTGCCCCGGCGACTCCCGGTTGCAGTCAGTCTAACCGGACGAATCCATGAGCAAGAAAAACCGCCGCGCTGTGCCCGAATATCAACGCCCGATTATCGAAACACATTTTCATCTCGACTACCTCAAAGAGGCACCGGCAGACACTATTCTGGCGGAAGCCCGCGCCATTGGGGTTGAACGTTTTATGACAATCAGCGTTCAGCCCGACAATATGCCAACGGCTCTGGCACTGGCGCTGGCCCACGACGATGTCTACGCCACTCTGGGGGTTCACCCCCACGAAGCCGCCTTGTTTGATGACGCCACCGTCGCCTATATGCGTGACCACGCAGCCAATCACAAAGTGGTTGCCGTTGGCGAAATTGGCCTGGACTATTACTACGACCACTGTGACCGCAGCGTGCAACGCCAGGTATTTTGCCGTCAGCTGGAACTGGCGATCGAGTTCGACCAACCCGTTGTTATCCATACACGGGAAGCCGATGCCGACAGCATGGCCATTCTGCAGGAGTACGCCCCGCAGATGCGCCGCAAAGGCGTGATTCACAGCTTCACCTCCGGGCTTGAGCTGGGCCAGCTGGCAGTGGAGCTGGGTTTTAATCTCGGCATCAATGGCATTGTCACTTTTAACAAGGCGGTTAATGTTCGCGAAGTGGTCGCCGCCACCCCACTTGAGCGGCTGCTGCTCGAAACCGATTCGCCTTATCTGACTCCCATGCCGTACCGAGGAATCGAGAACGCTCCCAAATATCTGCCCTTCGTTGCCGAAAAAATTGCCGACGTCAAAGGCCTGCCTGTCGAAACCGTGCTGGAGCAAACCTGGCAGAACGCCATGGCGACGTTCTTTCCAGCAGAGCTGGGCTAACCCGCTGCCCAAGTAATAAACTGACCCAGCAAATATCTGTGGGTCAGTCTTGTCGAGCCGTCACTATTGGCACATGATAACCAACGGCGACTCCAACTATGTATCCCGACGACAGAGTCGGCCGCTGGCATACGTTTCCATCGTGTGGCTGACAGCGTTGTTTTATCAATAGCGCGGTATAAACCTGACAGTCACTCCACAATCCCATCATGAAGACATTGAACTGTGGTGCACCCTCTGGCACTCTGGTTCGTTAATTGCCCACGTGCAAGAGCTAGACATGAAACGACCCACCAAAAAGGAAATACGCCAGCAGCTGAACGACGAGGTTGAACAGTATCTGCAAAAAGGCGGAGAGGTCAGCGAAGTGGTTCGCGGAGCGACGGGACTACAAAACGGGCGCTATGACGAACGCAGCATGGCTTTCGAAAAACCCAAAGAAGAACGCACTCCGGTACCCGAGGTCATGCAGGCCATCGACCAGCGCCGGGATTCCCAGCGCAAGCCTGGCCGGTCAGTAACCGCCACCAGCCAACCCCGTCGACGATTACGTAAAAAGATCATTTACGATGATTTTGGCGAACCATTACGTATTATCTGGGAATAACGGCCTTACTCCCCAACGTCCCGGATTCCAGTCTCTTCACGGATAGCCAGCAGAACCATGAGTAACCATTCACTGCTACTGACTCTGGCAGCTACCCTGCTGTTCTACAGTGCCTTTTCAAAACGCATCGACCAATCCGGTATCAGCGCTCCAATGCTGGTCACCCTGATGGGGATTATCGTCGGGCCACAACTGCTCAACTGGGTGCCCGCCGATATCCAGGCCAACGAACTGACCATGCTGGCGGAGTTGACGCTGGCCCTGATTCTGTTTACCGATGCCAGCCAGATCAAGCGTGCCCAGCTGGTGCGTTTCGAAATATTGCCGATTCGCCTGCTGGCTGTCGGTTTGCCACTCACCATGCTGGCGGGCTGGCTACTGGCAGTTCCTGTGCTGGAGTTGGCCTGGCTGCCTGCCGCCTGGCTGGCAATTATGTTATCCCCTACCGATGCCGCGCTGGCGCAAGCCATTTTTTCCGACAAACGTATCAGCTTGCCGTTACGCCATACCATCACCGTTGAGAGTGGCCTGAACGACGGCCTGGCATTACCAGTGCTGCTGTTTGTACTGGCGGTAATGAACGCAGGGGATTACGCCTTTCTCGACTCGATGCAGTGGCCGGTATTTGTCACACAGCAGTTTGTGGTCGGCGTATTGGCAGGGATTGTCGTTGGCCGCTGGGGAGGCCGACTGGTGCAATGGGCCGTCGATGCCCATGAAATGATGCCGCTGTTCCAGCGCCTGTCATCCTTGTCTCTGGCATTTCTGGCTTACTCTGGTGCAGAGTCTCTCGGCGGTAATGGGTTTATTGCCGCGTTTATTGCCGGATTGTTTCTGGAGCCGCAGCGAATAACCGTCATGAGCCGTTTGCGCGAATTTGGCAAGGCCGAAGGAGAAATGCTGAGCCTGCTGATGTTTTTCCTCTTCGGGCTGATTTTTGTCGCCGAAGCCTGGCCGTTGTTCAGTTGGCCTATGTTGGTATACGCGCTGTTAAGCCTGACTCTGGTGCGGATGATTCCGGTGCTGATTTCACTGACAGGCAGTGGCTTGTCGTTTGGGCAACGGGTGTTTCTTGCCTGGTTTGGGCCCAGGGGCATCGCCAGTATTCTGTATCTGATGCTGGCGATCCAGCAAATGGGGTATGCCAACCGTATTGCCGCTTACGAGACGGTGTTTGGTACCACGGTGCTGACAGTGCTGCTGAGTATTTTTATTCATGGCATTTCCACCCATGTCTGGAAACGCTGGCCGGGCTAGCAATCCCTGCTCAACCGGTGACTTGCCCACACAATGGCATCACAGCAACCGGTTTTTGGCCTCGATCCACTGCGACATATAACGGGTGCTTTTCAGGGTATGGTGCCGCAGCATGGCGCCGTAAAAGCCACTCAATCGATGCGCTTCCAGATTGGCTTCCAGCGTTTGCAGGCAAGCCAGCCAGCGCGGTGCATGTTCCGCAAAGGCGAAACGTTCGGGAGCTAATTGTAATGCCGCCGTGGCACAAGCGTTCCACAAGCTGTCGTTCTGATACAGCCTGACCGCCGAGGTCACAAACGCCGTGGCAGACTCCGCCACCAGCACCCCCTGAGTACCTGGTGTTAACCCACAGCCACCCTCACACTCGTACATGCCTTCAGCACCTACCGGAGTAGTCACTGCGGGGGTACCGGTAATGGCAGCATCCAGTAATTTGCCTTTAAGTCCGGCCCCAAACCGCAACGGTGCCAGCATTACACCGGCGGAACGCACCACTTCCAGTGCATCGTTTGCCCAGCCGGGCACATAAAAACCCAGTTTTTCATTCTGCAAACTGGTGGCTTTTTTGGGAGGATAAGCACCATACACATGCATTTCGGCCTGTGGTAACTGCTGACGAATCCCGGGCCAAATGGCTTCTCTGAGCCAGCGCACGGCATCCCAGTTGGGCTCGTGACGAAAGTTGCCGATACAGACAAAGTGCTGCCGCTGACTCCGTCGGGTAATGGGCTGCTGCCACTGCTCTGGCGACAACATAAACGGCAGGTAAATCAGCTGGGCCGCCGGTATCTGGAACTGCTGTTGCAGCCAGCGATATTCATATTCCGAGATCACCAACGTCTGGTCACAGCGCAAAATAGCCGCCACTTCCCGTATCGCCAGTTCGGAATAAACATGTTTCAGCCCCGGTTCAACGCCGTCTTTCAAAGCCTGGTGCCGGGCATGCCGCAAGCTGTGTACATCTTCCATATCCAGCACCCGCAGCGCGTTCGGGCAGTTTTCCTCGACCCGCCAGCCAAACTGTTCTTCCATCATAAAGCGGTCGAACATCACCAGGTCCGGCTGCAGCCCGGCGATATAGTGATCAAAGGTTGTGCTGTTAAGCTCCAGCCGGATGGCTTCAACGTTATAGTCTGCCAATGCCACGGCATGCTGGCTCCAATCGGCGGGAGATCCAAACACGATTTGGTAGCCCCCCGATTGCAACGCCGCCACCAGCTGCAACATTCGGCTGCCGGCGGCCGATGACGCAGGTTCTGGCCAGACGTAGCCGATAATCAGAGCGGTTTTCATAAAGCATTCCCATAACAAGAAACCATCAACGATCCACCATAAAACGCGGCAGTATAGGCAGCCAATGGCTGGATTGACACAACCAGCGGGCATAACCGATGAACCGGATTACTGGCGATCTAACGGTCGTTGGTTGCCGCTGTTGTCGTCGCCAGATAGTCCTCCAGCTGTCGCTCTCCATCGCTGCCAAACAACAGTTGACTGATCCGTGCCAAGGCCGGTGACTGTGCCAGCGCCGCTTTGCCCAGAGTCAGCTCCAGCATGGTACGGCGACGCAGAAAGTCTTCCAGCCGGGTGACCATTTCCAACCGCGCTGCCAGGCGCACTTCTGCCTCGCGCACGTCGTCACCATCCAGCATGGGCTGCAGCCATTCCGGATGGTCAGCCACATCCACCAGTAACTCAAAGGCATCGGTACCGTAACGTCGCCACCAGCGTTGTGGCAGGGTCTCCCGACCGTGTTCACACCAGTGCTGATCCAATCCCTGTGCGGTTGCCTGATGCCAGAAACCTTCCCGGCGGCGCTCGTCCGGTTCTCCAAACCAACGATCCGACAACGGTTGCAGTGATATGCCTAACGCGCACAGTCGCTCGTGAATTTCTTCGCCGACGTTAATACAGTCGGTCAGCTTGCCACCAAAAATACTGAGGTAGCTGGGATCTGCGCTCTGATCAATCGCATGTTTGCGTGACAGGTTCAGCCAGTCGTTATCCCCACGGTCGTCCTGCTGGCTTTCCGGGGAATCAGGAGCCGGACCAACCACCACCAGCGGCCGGACCCCGCAGCGTTCAGAGATGACATCGGCGATTGTCAGAGGCTGAGGCAGGTTCAAGCGTTGATTGACGTTATCCAGCACAAACTGGCGATCCGAATCAGTGACCACCGCCTCAGGCCGCTTAACCCGGGTATCCGTAGTACCCAGGCAGGTCTTGTTGCCCATGGGAATCATAAAAAACAGTCGGCCATCGCTGGCAAAAAATGCCAGTACCCGGTCTTCTTCCACCAACCGGGGAACAATCAAATGAATGCCTTTGGAATACACATGATGATGATTCATCGATTGCTGACTGTGCTGGTTATAATCATCCACCCACGGTCCTGTTGCATTCAACAATACACGGGAGCGAACCCGTGTTTTCTCGCCGCGGTACTGATCAACAGCCCAGGTGTGCCATTCGTCACCCACTTTTTGCGAGCCTGCAGAAGCCGTATAGTTGGCCACCACGGCCCCTTGTCGAACGGCTGTTCGAATAAAATCAAATGTCAGGCGAGCGTCGTTATCCACCAGCCAGGCGTCGGAATATTCCAACCCACCTTGAGCAATATCGGTGTTGATCAGTGGCTGACGTTGCTGCAAACGCCGTCGGGACAGGTATTCCGGCTTTAATGTGACACCGCGTCCAAACCCCCAGTACAACAAGGCACCCAGATATACCATCCAGGCCGGTTTGCGGAATCCTTTGGGTACTGTTGTCAGAAAGCGGATTTCCCGAATACGGCTGGGAAATCGCTGCATCAGGCGATTGCGACTGCGGCACAGTTCGTTCACCAGCGCCACTTCACCACTTTCCAGATATTTGATCCCGCCCCATACCAGGTTGGAGCTGTTGGCACTGGTGGCACTGCCAACGTCATGGGCATCAATCAGTGCCACCCGCGCACCATGGCTGGCCAAGGCCGCTGCGGATACAGCACCGTTAATGCCACCACCAACGATCAGTACATCAAAGCACTCACCATCCAGTTGTTTCAGAGTATCTTGTCGCAGGGTCACACGTTTTTCCTTATTGGCAGCAGGGCGTTTATTCCAGCACCACACGCTGCACGGCTTTTTGCCAGCCAGACAGCAGGGCCGTTCGCTGTGGCTCGCTCATGGTGGGTGTAAAGGTCGCGGTGCATTGCCACAAACGGGTAAATTCGTGGGTATCACCGTAGAGGCCGACAGCGCGTCCCGCCAGATACGCCGCTCCCAACGCGGTGGTTTCCAGCAGCGCCGGACGCAAGACTTCGGTATCCAGTACGTCGGCAAGAAATTGCAGCAACCAGTTGTTTGCCACCATACCGCCATCCACCCGCAATGACGTTGGCCGAATGCCTTCTTCTGCCATCACCGCAAACAGGTCGGCGGTCTGGTAACACACGGCTTCCAGTGCCGCCCGGGCCAGTTCGGCCTTGCCGGCCCCACGGGTCAGGCCAACAATGGCGGCACGGGCATCACTACGCCAGTAAGGTACACCCAACCCGGTAAAAGCGGGCACCAGGTAAACGCCTTTATTGCTGTCCAGTGCGCTGGCCAATCGTTCGGTATCGGACGCCCGTTCGATAATACCCAGTTCATCTCGCAGCCATTGCACCGTTGCTCCGGCAACAAAAATGGCTCCTTCCAACGCGTAGGTACGCTGGCCATCCAGCTGCAAGGCAACCGTGGTCAGTAATCCATGACTGGAGCTCAGGGGTTGGGTACCGGTATTCAGCAGCACAAAACACCCAGTGCCGTAGGTGCTTTTGACTTGCCCCGGTTCAAAGCAACACTGGCCGACACTGGCGGCCTGCTGATCACCGGCCACACCGGTAATGGCAATGTCTTCAGCACCGGTAAAACACGCCAAGGCGGTGCCAAAATCGCCAGAGCAATCCTGTACCTGTGGCAGCATCGCCGCGGGAATACGAAACAGCTCGAGCAGTTCTTGATCCCACTCACCCCGATGAATATTAAACAGATTGGTACGGCTGGCGTTGGTGGCATCGGTTACGTGCCGCTGGCCACCAGTCAGCTTCCAGATCAGGTAACTGTCGACCGTCCCGAACAGCAGTTCACCGCGTTCGGCCCGTGCCCGGGCACCTTCCACATGATCCAGAATCCAGGCGGCCTTGGTGGCCGAAAAATAGGGGTCAAGGCGTAGGCCAGACCGCGCCTGAACGTATTCATCCCCGACCTCTGCCCGCAGCTGATCACACAGCCGGGCGGTACGCCGGTCTTGCCAGACAATGGCCGGATAAACCGCTTCACCACTGTGCTTGTCCCATACCAGGGTGGTTTCGCGCTGATTGGTCATACCGATTGCGGCGACCTGACAGCCTTGTTCTCTGGCAGCGGCCAGCGCTTGCTGTACCACCGCACAGGTACTCTGCCAAAGATCATCAGGATTGTGCTCAACCCAGCCATCATCCGGATAATGCTGGGGAAATTCCTGCTGTGCCGTGGCAAGGGTTTGCAACTGCTGGTCAAAGACAATGGCCCGCGTACTGGTGGTGCCCTGATCGATGGCAAGAATACCTAAACGGTTGCCCATGTCATTCTCCCGTAACACCTTATTATATTGATCATCTGACCATACCAGTCGCTGTCACCAGGATACAGCCTGAGTCCGCCGAACCGTGGCATAAAATCGGCTCAAAAATATAACAAGTATTTGATTTATAAAGATAATTCAAGAATCAGCCGCACTTGATACGAAGCGACACAAGCGGACACTCCCGGTACCAACCCACCTCTGGCGATGCAACAGCCAGATACAAAAACGCCTCCCGAAGGAGGCGATTAGGTGGTGCGGCAATCACTGACAGATCAGATATGTTCAACCTGATCAATTTCATATTCCACAGTACCACTTGGAATCTTGACGACAACGGTGTCGCCTTCTTCCTTGCCAATCAACGCACGCGCTATCGGCGATGACACCGAAATACGGTTGGCCTTGATATCGGCTTCATCATCACCAACAATTTTGTATTTCACTTCTTCATCGGTATCGACGTTAATAATGGTAACGGTCACACCAAACAGCACCTTGCCGGTACGAGGAATGGAGTGAATATCGATCACCTGGCAATTGGATAGCTTGCCTTCAATTTCCTGAATCCTGCCTTCAATAAAACCCTGCTGCTCACGGGCTGCGTGATACTCGGCATTCTCTTTGAGATCGCCGTGTTCACGGGCATCCGCAATCGCCTGGATAACGGTCGGACGATCAACACTTTTCAGGCGTTGCAACTCATCGCGCAATGCCTTTTCCCCTTCTAGGGTCATAGGAAACTTCTGCATTTGCATTGACTCCTGATAACTTGGTTTATTGGCCGATGCTGGCATGCAGATCTTGCAGACGATGAACGTCTTTCAGACCTTCTGAACGCAGCGCTTCCACAATCGCTTCAGCACCTGCCAGTGTGGTGGTGTAATACACCTTGTGTTGCAATGCGCTGCGACGAATATCTGCTGAATCTGCAATAGCCTGGGCACCGTCTGTGGTATTGACGATCAGGTCGATGCCATCGTTCTTGATGGTGTCGACAATGTGCGGCCGGCCCTGGGTCACCTTGTTGATACGACTGGATGGCACTCCGGCCTCTTCCAGTACCCGTCGGGTACCGTCGGTACAGACCAGTTCAAAGCCGCATTCCACCAGCCCACGAGCAACCGCCACCAGACCGGCCTTGTCAGCTTCACGAACCGACAGGAAAGCAGTGCCACCTTCTGGCAAGTCTGCTCCGGCTCCCAGCTGAGCCTTGAAGAAGGCTTCGCCAAAAGTGGTGCCCGCTCCCATGACTTCGCCGGTCGACTTCATTTCTGGCCCAAGAATCGGGTCAACACCCTGGAACTTGTTGAACGGGAATACGGCTTCCTTGACGGAGAAATACGGTGGAATAATTTCCTCCGTAAAGCCCAGTTCCGCCAATGTCCGCCCCATCATGACCTTGGCAGCAACAGCGGCCAGCGATACACCGATACACTTGGAGACAAAAGGCACGGTACGTGATGCGCGAGGGTTCACCTCAATCACGTAGATTTCACCATCCTGCCAGGCCAACTGGGTATTCATCAGACCGACAACTCCCAGTTCCAGCGCCATGGCTTTCACTTGTTCGCGCATCAGGTCTTGCACTTCAGCCGGCAAGCTGTAAGGCGGCAGTGAGCAGGCGGAATCCCCGGAGTGAATCCCGGCCTGTTCAATGTGTTGCATGATGGCACCAATCACGACCTGTTCGCCGTCACAAACGGCGTCAATGTCCACTTCAATGGCGCGATCCAGGAAGTAATCCAGCAGTACAGGGGAATCGTTGGAAACCCGTACTGCTTCGTTCATATAGCGGCGCAGGGATTTTTCGTTACTGACGATTTCCATCGCACGACCACCCAGAACATAGGATGGGCGCACAACCAACGGGTAACCGATTTCGGCGGCACGGGTGACAGCTTCTTCCGGAGAAGTCACGGTGGCGTTAACCGGCTGTTTGAGACCCAGACGCTGGATCATTTGCTGGAAGCGCTCGCGGTCTTCTGCACGGTCAATGGCTTCCGGCGAGGTACCAATCACCGGCACACCACAGGCTTCCAGTTCGTTGGCCAGTTTCAATGGCGTTTGGCCACCGTACTGGACAATGACACCCTTGGGTTTTTCTTTCTCGACGATTTCCAGCACATCTTCCAGGGTTACCGGTTCAAAGTACAAACGGTCAGACGTGTCGTAGTCGGTCGATACGGTTTCCGGGTTACAGTTGACCATGATGGCCTCGTACCCTTCTTCCTTCGCTGCCAGCGCCGCGTGTACGCAGCAGTAGTCAAACTCGATCCCTTGGCCAATCCGGTTAGGCCCGCCACCGAGTACAATAATTTTGTCACGATCGGTCGGATTCGCTTCGCACTCTTCCTCGTAGGTCGAGTACATGTAAGCGGTATCGGTCGAAAATTCAGCCGCACAGGTATCAACCCGCTTGTAAACCGGGCGAATATTCAATTTCTGGCGATGCTTGCGGAAGGCTTTTTCAGAAATGCCCAACAAGGTTGCCAGGCGTTGATCAGAAAAGCCTTTGCGTTTCAGGCGATAGACAGCGCTGGCATCCAATGCCGTCAGGCTGCTGGCAGAAACGGTGGCTTCGTCCTTGATCAGGTCTTCTATCTGTATCAGGAACCAGGGATCGATTCCGGAATACTGGTAAATCTCATCAATGGTCAACCCCATGCGGAAAGCATCACCTACGTACCAGATACGTTCGGCACCCGGCGTGACCAGTTCGGAGATCACTTTGTCGCGAGCTCCTTCGTCTGCCGGGTTTACCTTGGGATCCAGGCCGGATGCACCAACTTCGAGACCACGCAGGGCTTTTTGCAAGGATTCCTGCTGGGTACGGCCAATCGCCATCACTTCACCCACGGACTTCATCTGGGTGGTCAGACGGCCATCGGCCTGAGGGAATTTTTCAAAGGTAAAACGGGGGATCTTGGTAACCACATAATCAATCGACGGCTCGAACGATGCCGGGGTTGCACCACCGGTAATATCATTCTGCAATTCGTCCAGGGTGTAGCCAATCGCCAACTTGGCTGCCACCTTGGCAATCGGGAAACCGGTTGCCTTGGACGCCAGTGCCGAAGACCGGGATACCCGTGGGTTCATCTCGATCACGACCATACGACCGGTTTTTGGATCCATACCAAACTGCACGTTGGAACCGCCAGTTTCAACGCCGATCTCACGCAGTACCGCCAACGAGGCGTCACGCATGATTTGATATTCTTTGTCCGTCAGGGTTTGTGCCGGTGCCACAGTAATGGAGTCACCAGTGTGAACCCCCATGGCATCAAAGTTCTCGATGGCACACACAATAATACAGTTGTCGTTTTTGTCGCGCACGACTTCCATCTCGTACTCTTTCCAGCCAATCAGTGATTCATCGATCAACAGTTCGCTGGTTGGCGACAAGTCCAGACCACGGGTACAGATTTCTTCAAATTCTTCCTTGTTATAGGCGATACCGCCACCGGTGCCACCCATGGTAAAGGAAGGACGGATAATACAAGGGAAACCCAGTGATTGTTGTACTTCACGGGCTTCTTCCATGGTGTGGGCAATGCCCGCACGTGGACACGCCAGACCAATCTTTTTCATCGCCTGGTCAAAGCGATCACGGTCTTCTGCCTTGTCGATGGTATCGGCATTGGCACCGATCATTTCCACGCCGAACTGTTCCAGAACGCCGGCTTTTTCCAGGCCGAGGGCACAGTTCAAGGCGGTTTGACCACCCATGGTCGGCAACAACGCATCCGGGCGTTCTTTCTCGATAATTTTGGCCACCGCTTCCACGGTGATCGGTTCGATATAGGTCGCATCCGCCATCGATGGATCGGTCATGATGGTGGCGGGGTTTGAGTTGACCAGAATGACGCGGTAGCCCTCCTCGCGCAGGGCCTTACAGGCCTGGGCGCCGGAGTAGTCGAATTCGCACGCCTGGCCAATCACAATGGGGCCAGCGCCGATGATCAGAATGCTGTTGATATCAGTACGTTTTGGCATTACTCAGTCAGTCCTGTGGTTATCCGTTGGCCTTGGCTTTGGCGGTTTCAATCAGATCAATAAAGTGGTCGAACAGCGGTGCTACGTCACGAGGGCCAGGGCTGGCTTCAGGGTGTCCCTGAAAGCTGAACGCGGGCTTGTCGGTACGGGCAATGCCTTGCAGCGTGCCATCGAACAGTGACTTGTGGGTTGCCTTGAGGTTATCAGGCAACGAACTTTCATCGACCGCAAAGCCGTGGTTCTGACTGGTAATCATGACCTTGCCGGTGGCCAGATCCTGTACCGGGTGATTGGCACCGTGATGGCCATGACTCATTTTCAACGTGGTTGCACCGGAAGCCAGTGCCAGCAGTTGATGCCCCAGACAAATACCGAATACCGGGATGTCGGTTTCCAGGATTTCCCGGATCGCTTCTATGGCGTAGGTACAAGGCTCCGGGTCACCCGGGCCGTTGGACAAAAAGATGCCATCCGGATTCATCGCCAGTACATCGGCGGCTGACGTTTGTGCCGGTACAACGGTCAGTTCACAACCGCGCTCGGCCAACAGGCGCAAGATGTTGTACTTGACGCCAAAATCGTAAGCGACAACCTTGAATCGGGTTTCGCTCTGTTCGCCATAACCTTCTCCCAGAGTCCAGTCGGTCTGGGTCCACTGGAAGGGTTCACTGACTGTGACTTCCTTGGCCAGATCCATCCCTTTCAAACCGGGGAAAGCCTTGGCTTCGGTCAGGGCCTGTTGTTGGCTCTCGTCACTCCAGGCATCTTCCGCTGCAATCAGACAACCGTTCAGAGACCCTTTTTCACGCAGGATACGGGTCAGGCGGCGGGTATCGATATCCGCCAGTCCGACCACGTTGTTGGCGCGCAGGTATTCATCCAGTGCTTGTTCGCTGCGAAAGCTGGAGGCCATTAATGGCAAGTCGCGAATAATCAACCCTTTGGCGGCAATACCAGCGGACTCAACGTCTTCGCTGTTGGTTCCGTAGCTGCCAATATGTGGGTAAGTGAGTGTAACAATCTGATTGGTATAGGACGGGTCAGTCAGGATTTCCTGATAACCGGTCATGGACGTGTTGAAAACAACCTCTCCAACAGACGTTCCCAAAGCACCGATACTGGTGCCCTTAAACAAGCTGCCGTCTTCAAGAGCTAGAATGGCTGGCGTAGACAAAACTGTATCCCCGAGCAAAGAAAAACAGGCGAAGCGAGGTACTAGGCAGGTACCCCATGCGTAAAAAAGCGGAATGCTGATCCGCTCATCGGCATTCCGCTAATTTCAGAAATTTTGTAATGGTCGGTGACTTCTGCAGGAGAAGCTCCGAGCTTTGATTAACCGGGAATTATACGCAAAAGACGCTTTTATGTCCATGGCGCTGAAGGTGTTCCGGGCGGTGTTCAGGTTATCTGCCCGGAATTCTGATAAAGCCCTTTTACATAACCGGAAAACACACCAGCCAGAACTCGCTTACACATTGTTACATACAATTTGAAACGGTATTTTGCTTCCAGAAACAGGCGATTTATTTACATAGTGACTATGGGTAGCCAGTTGCTGGACAGCTTGTCAGTTTTTTGCCGCGTATTCACCCGTACGGTACAGGCATTCCTGTTTGGCTTCAGGCGCGTAATGATAGAACACAAGAATGAGGGATTTTCATGCCTGTTGCTGTTGATGGTCGCCGACGGCTTGCTCCGGAGGAGCGCAAACGGTTACTACTCACACACGCTGTTGAGGTTTTTTCCCGGCGCGGTATCGGTCGTGGAGGCCATACAGATATCGCCGAATTGGGAGGGGTATCGGTAGCCACTGTTTTTAATTATTTCAAAACCCGTGACTCCCTGGTTATCAGTGTCCTGGATGAAATCGCCCGCTTTATGCTGGCGATGGCAGAAGAGGCTTTTACTGCAGAAGCAACCCCTCTGGCGCGCATTCGTGACTACTTCCAGCGCTTTTTACAAGCGTGTGAAGAACAGCCGGATTACATCAAGGTCTGGCTGGAATGGAGTGCATCACCAAGAGAAGTCGTCTGGCCTCGCTATTTGACACTGCAGTCAGAGTTGCTGCAGCAGTTATCCACCCAGATAGAAGCTGCCATCAGACAGGGTGAGCTGGAGCAAGGGTTAGCCGCAACAGAACGGGCCCGTTGGTTATGGGGTAACAGCCAGATGCTGACCGGGATGATGTTTGACCCACAAGGAAAACCCGACGATATCCATCGCATCGTCGATCAGGCGCTGGATCATTTACTGCGAGTAAAACACCAGCGAACCGAAAAGACTGCACGACCTGCCACGGCCGCCATGACGGCCTGAAAACCAGAGCCAGCCGAGTATCACAGGCAACCAACAATATCCGGTTGCCTGCTCTCACAGTCAGAAACCCAGCACATCCTGCATATCGTACAAACCAGCCCCCTGAGTGGGAATCCACAGAGCTGAACGCACCGCACCTCGAGCGAAGGTCATACGGCTCTGGGCTTTGTGAGTAACTTCAACCCGTTCACCTTCGGTAGCAAACATGACCGTATGATCCCCTACCACATCACCCCCACGAATGGTTTCAAAACCAATTTGCTTGTGCGGACGAGCACCGGTTTGGCCTTCCCGGCCGTAGCAGGCTACTTCTTTCAAATCCCAGCCCATGGTTTCTGCCACCACTTCTCCCATACGCAGAGCGGTACCGGATGGCGCATCGACCTTATGACGGTGGTGCATTTCAACCACTTCAATATCGCTCTCTTCGCCCATCACCTTGGCTGCCATACGCAGCAAATTCAGGCACAGGTTAACCCCTACCGAATAATTCGGGGCAAATACCACACCGGTGTGTTTTGCCGTGTCGGCCAGGATGGCTTTTTCAGCGTCACTGAAACCGGTTGTACCAATCACAATGCATTTGCCGTGGTGCTGGCAAAAGGCCAGGTTGGCCAGTGTCGCGACCGGGGTCGTAAAATCGATCAGCACATCAAACTGGTCAGCCACTTCGTCCAGGCTGGCGACGGCTGGAATACCCAGATCTTTCCCCAAACCGGCAATTGCGCCGGCATCAATGCCTAACATTGGGTCGTCGTGGCGTACAATTACGGCACCAATATCTGCGCCTTCCGCGGCATCAACAGCCTGAATCAGCACTCGTCCCATACGTCCGGCCGCACCGGTAATGGCAATTCGTGTCATGGTTGAATTCCTGATAAGAAAAAGCCCGAGGTGGCACAAGGTGCAACCGCGGGCTGTATTTGAATGTCAGCTTTTAATGGCCTCTAACGCCATTTCAAACGTCTTCGAAGAACCGTTTCACACCTTCAAACCAGCTCTTTTTTTGCGGCGCGTGTTTTTCGCCTGTCAGTGATTCCTGGAACTTCATCAGCAAGGCTTTTTGTTCATCGTTCAGGCTGACAGGCGTTTCAACCTGCACTCGACAGAGCAAATCACCGGCACCACCACCACGTACTGGCGCAACACCCTTGCCTTTCAGGCGGAACAATTTACCGCTTTGGGTTTCAGCTGGAATCTTCAGGCGTACCCGTCCATCCAGTGTCGGCACTTCCATTTCGCCACCCAATGCCGCATCCACAATACTGATCGGCACGTCGCAATAAAGATTGCGGCCGTCGCGATGAAACAGTGCATGTTCGCGCACACTGACCTGAACATACAGGTCACCAGCGGGTCCACCCATGGCGCCAGCTTCGCCTTCGCCCGACAGGCGAATACGGTCACCGGTATCCACACCTGGCGGAATCTTAACCGACAGGGTTTTGGTTTCTTCTTTTACACCACGGCCATGACAGCTGGTACACGGATCTTCAATGATTGTGCCCTGGCCATGACAGGTCGGACAGGTTTGCTGCACCGAAAAGAAACCTTGCTGCATCCGCACCTGGCCAACCCCATTACAGGTAGGACAGTGTTTCGGAGTGGTACCTGGTTTGGCACCACTGCCGTGACAAACTTCACAGCTGACCAGTGTTGGAATCCGCACTTTCTTTTCGACACCGCGAACGGCTTCTTCCAGCGATAATTCCATGGTGTAGCGCAGGTCAGAACCACGCTGCGGACCACCACGGCCACCGCCGCCAGCACCACCAAAAATATCGCCAAACACATCGCCGAAGATATCGCCAAAGCCTGCAGCACCAGCACCGCCGTATCCGCCACCACCCGCATTGGGATCAACCCCGGCATGACCGTACTGGTCATACGCTGCGCGTTTCTGGCTATCATTCAGGATTTCGTAGGCTTCCGTTGCCTCTTTGAATTTGGCTTCGGCATCCTTGTCATCCGGGTTACGGTCCGGGTGATATTTCATGGCCAATTTACGGTAGGCCTTCTTAAGGTCCTTGGCATCAATATCTTTTGATACACCAAGAATCTCGTAATAATCTCGTTTGGACATCGTCTTTCTTGCCTCAGATGGGAGCTATTGATCCAGCCATGTGAGACGCAAGACGGGAGTCAGCCCACCAGAGGTTGGCTGACTCCCGTCTCCCATCTGTCGTCTTACTTGTCTTTGACTTCTTCAAATTCAGCATCAACGACATCGTCATCCGCTGAAGAAGAGCCTGCATCAGCAGCACCGGCTTTTTCAGCTTCGGCCTTCTCGGCATACAGCTTTTGCGCCAGCGTACCAGAAGCTTCTGTCAGAGTGGTGGTTTTAGCTTCAATGTCAGCCTTGTCATCACCTTTCAGTGCTGCTTCAAGTTCAGTAATCGCTGTTTCAATGGCTGTTTTTTCTTCTTCCGTTGCCTTGTCACCGGCTTCTTCCAGCGTTTTCTTGGTCGCGTGGATCATGCCATCGGCGGTATTACGAGCCTGAATCAGTTCTTCAAAATGTTTGTCCGCTTCCGCATTCGCTTCAGCGTCCTGAACCATTTGTTCAATCTCTTCATCGCTCAGGCCAGAAGAGGCCTTGATCACAATCGACTGCTCTTTGCCGGTCGCCTTATCTTTGGCGCTAACGTTCAGAATACCGTTTGCGTCGATGTCGAAGGTGACTTCGATTTGTGGCGTGCCACGTGGCGCAGGCGGAATATCAGCCAGGTCAAAACGGCCCAGTGACTTGTTCTGGGCAGCCTGTTTACGCTCACCCTGTACTACATGGATCGTTACGGCAGTCTGGTTATCATCTGCAGTAGAGAACACTTGTGATTTCTTGGTAGGAATCGTGGTGTTCTTGTCGATAACCGGTGTTGCCACACCACCCATGGTTTCGATACCCAGAGTCAGAGGAGTAACATCCAACAACAGTACATCTTTCACATCACCAGACAGAACCGCACCCTGAATCGCAGCACCAACGGCTACCGCTTCGTCCGGGTTAACGTCTTTACGTGGCTCTTTACCAAAGAAATCGGCAACGCTCTTCTGTACCAGCGGCATACGGGTCTGACCACCGACCAGAATCACTTCGTCAATTTCACTGGCACTCAGACCAGAGTCTTTCAGTGCCATGCGGCAAGGATCCAGTGAATTCTTGACCAGCTCTTCCACCAGGCTTTCCAACTTGGCACGCGTCACTTTGACGTTCAAGTGCTTGGGACCAGTGGCATCCGCCGTAATATAAGGCAAGTTCACATCGGTTTGCTGACTGCTGGACAATTCAACCTTGGCTTTTTCAGCGCCTTCTTTCAGACGTTGCAGAGCCAATGGATCGTTGTTCAGGTCGATGCCGCTGTCTTTCTTGAATTCATCCGCCAGATATTCAATCAGGCGCATATCGAAATCTTCACCACCCAGGAAGGTGTCACCATTGGTGGCCAGCACTTCAAATTGTTTCTCGCCATCCACATCAGCGACTTCGATAATGGAGATATCGAAGGTACCACCACCCAGGTCATAGACAGCAACAGTCCGGTCGCCACCTTCCTTGTCGATGCCGTAAGCCAGCGCCGCTGCGGTTGGTTCGTTGATAATACGCTTGACTTCCAGACCGGCAATTTTACCGGCGTCTTTGGTTGCCTGACGCTGGGAGTCGTTAAAGTAAGCAGGTACGGTAATCACTGCTTCGGTAACGCTTTCGCCGAGATAGTCTTCAGCGGTTTTTTTCATTTTTTTCAGGATTTCAGCAGACACCTGTGGGGGAGCAAACTGCTCGCCACGTACTTCAACCCATGCATCACCATTGCTGGCTTCCATGATTTTGTACGGTACCATTTTGATGTCTTTCTGAACCACATCATCCTTGAAGCGACGACCGATCAGACGTTTGACCGCAAACAAGGTATTTTGTGGGTTTGTAACGGCCTGGCGCTTGGCAGATTGACCAACCAGTACTTCTTCGTCAGCGTAAGCGACGACAGACGGTGTAGTACGATCACCCTCTGCATTTTCAATAACTCTGGTCTTATCGCCATCCAGGATCGCCACACAGGAGTTGGTGGTTCCCAGGTCAATACCAATAATCTTACCCATGATAAATCTCTCCAAAACTCGAGCAGTGATCACTGCTTGCTTGTCTTTAACCGATTGCAACGAGGAACGTTGCGATGTATTTGCCTATGACTTGTATATGTGTCCGAAGCTGGCGCTTTCAAGGCATGCCATTAAATTTTTGCAACCTGCCATTCAGCTTGCAGAGCTGCCTTTACTCACAACAACCATTGCAGGACGTAACAAGCGACCGTTCATCAGGTAGCCTTTTTGCATCACAGCAACCACCGAATTGGGTTCGGCATCCGCGCTTTCGACCATGGTCATGGCCTGGTGGTGTTCAGGGTCAAACGGATGACCAACCGGATCGACCACATCGACATTAAACTTGGCCAGGGCCGACAGGAATCCGTTCAGCGTCATCTCGATGCCGTCACGAATGGCTTTGGTCGCCTCTTCTTCCGGTGCGGCCGCCAGGCCACGCTCCAGGTTATCCACGACGGTAACCATTTCGTTGGCAAATTTTTCCAGACCGAACTTGTGGGCTTTTTCCACGTCCAGTTCAGCACGACGACGTACATTTTGCATTTCGGCCTGAACGCGAAGAACCTGCTCTTTCAGATCAGCGATTTCTTGCTGGGCTGCTGCCAGCTGTGCTTCGACATCTGGCTGATCAGTGGCTGCCGCTTCTTCAGCCTCTCCGGTCTCAATACTGGCATCAGCTTGCTGATTTTCGTTTTGCAGGGCTTCGTCCTGATTTTTTTGCTCGTCTGACATGAAGTACTCCTCTCGTCGAAAAATGGCGCTCGCAGCTATATGGGGTTCCGCTCGTCGGATTCAAGGGTATAACCGTAAGAGAATTCAACTTGTCACTTGACAGTAACAAGTACTGTATATAAAAACACTGGTTATACATTCAGATAAAGGCGTTATTTTCATGCTCACCCATCTGTCTATTCATCAATTTGCCCTGGTTGAACATCTCGAACTGGAGTTTCAGCGCGGCATGGCCGTCATCACTGGAGAAACCGGTGCTGGCAAATCCATTCTGCTGGATGCTCTTGGTCTGGCGCTGGGTCAACGTGCCGATGCCGCCATGGTGCGACAAGGTGCTGAACGTGCGGAAATCTGCGCCAGTTTTTGCCCAACACCCAAGGCTCGTCAGTGGCTGGCTGGCCGCGATATTCCTGATGAAGAAGACCTTGTCTTGCTGCGGCGGGTTGTTTCGGCCGAGGGCCGCTCCCGCGGCTATATTAATGGCCGCCCCGCGTCTGCCAACGATTTGCGTGAGTTATCACAACATCTGATCGAGGTTCATTCCCAGCACGCCCACCAACGGCTGATGGAAAAAGACGCCCCTCGTGACATCGTCGATGCCTTTGGCAACCTGAAACCATTGGCCACCAGAGTCGCCAACTGTTTTCAGCAATGGCAACGTATGAAAAAACGCCTGCACAAGCTGCAGGAAGTCAGTAGTGAAGTCCAGGCTCAGCGTCAATTACTCAGCTATCAGGTAGAAGAATTACGAGAATTGTCTCTCGGCGTGACGGAGTTGGCGGATCTGGAGCTGGAGCATAAGCGCCTGGCCAATGCAGAATCCATGTTACTGGGCGGACAACAGGCACTGGCCGCCAGCACAGGTGACGACGGTGACAGCCAGGGAGCAGCCCAGATGGCCTGGGTTGCCTATCAGCAACTCTTGCGTATTGATGACCAGCACACCAGCCTGACAGAAGCACGTGACTTGATGCAGCAAGCCCAGATACTGCTCGAGGAAGCAGGTCACTCGTTACGTCACTATCTGGAGCAGGTAGACATTAACCCCCACCGGCTACAGCAGGTAGAGCAACGTCTCAGTGATATTTTCAGCATGGCACGCAAGCATCAGATCCAACCGACCGAGCTGTACGATCACTGGCAGCAGCAAGAAGCCGCACTTGCCGAACTAAGCATGTCAGACGAAGACCTCGCAGATCTGCAAGAGCAAGTGATCGCACTGGAACAGCGCTACTTGACCGAAGCGCAGACATTGAGCCAGGCACGCATCCAGGCCGCCGCCAGGTTGGATGCCAACGTATGTGATCAATTTGATGCCATGGCACTGGGGCGCACCCGGTTTGAAACCCATATCAACCCGCTGTCACTGAGTGAAGCAGGCAAGCACGGCATCGACCAGATCCGTTTTATGGTTCAAACCAACCCGGGGATGCCTGCCGGACCGCTGGCCAAAGTCGCCTCCGGAGGTGAGCTGTCACGAATCAGCCTGGCAATTCAGGTCGTCACCGCAGCCACCAGCGATATTGCCTGCCTGATTTTTGATGAAGTAGACGTTGGTATTGGCGGTGGCACCGCTGAACGGGTGGGTCGCCTGATGCGTGCTCTTGGTGAACGCGGCCAGGTCATGTGCGTCACCCACCAGCCCCAGGTGGCGGCGCAAGCACATCAGCACTTTATGGTCAGTAAGATTTCTGGCGATGAGTACACTCACACGCGTATTACAGAACTCGGCGACACCCAACGGACTCAGGAAATTGCTCGTATGCTGGGAGGTGTTGATATCACACACAGCACCATGACTCATGCCAAAGAGATGCTGGCACTGGTCAAACAGGCGTAGCGCTGGCTGACAAAGCAATAAAATGATACGGCCCAGCATGAATATTCATTAACCGGGCAAGATCACAGCACCGCCAACCGTCAAATAATCAGAGCGGCAAACCACACAGAAGCGCTATCAGAGAAAGGAAAACAGGCAGCAACGACGAATGTCGTCACCGATGTTACAGAGGCTTCGGCACAAAGGCACAAATCTGCCAACGACCGACGTTGGTAAAAAGCGGCCAAGGCCGCCATATCTGGGGAGACACATCACAGCCCCCTCATCTCCCCTATAAAACCAATGTCATCATCTGACATTGGCCAATACGGATTACTTCTTCTTGCGGATATAAAGCACCAGGCTGTGATCAACCAGGTCGTAACCGTGCTGTGCTGCAATTTCATGCTGCAACCGCTCGATTTCTTCATTGGTAAATTCAACCACTGTGCCAGAATCAACATCTACCATATGGTCGTGGTGACCTCCTTTATCCAGCTCAAACACAGAATGACCACCATCAAAATTATGGCGAGTCACCAGTCCAGCGCCCTCAAACTGGGTCAGCACCCGATAAACAGTTGCCAGCCCAACATCTTCACCTGCCTCAATCAATGATTTATAGACATCTTCAGCACTCAGATGCGCTTCCGGATTACATTCCAGAATGCTCAAGATTTTGATTCTTGGCAGAGTGACTTTCAGACCTGCTTTACGCAACTCCAGATTTTGATCGGACATTGCAACCCTCGAATATTTCACAGCGACTTGGTTCATCAGGTATCATCGTCCATCAATGCAAAAACGCAAACCTCCGGACGAGACAACAGCTGAATGATGCGAGCGACAATTCTGACTTTTTTACTTGGTTTTGCAACCCTTTCCGGCTGCGTTTTCCCAGGTGTACACAAGCTGAACATTCAGCAGGGCAATATCGTCACCCAGGATATGCTGGATCAGCTACATGCTGGCATGACGGCGCACCAGGTTGAATTCGTGATGGGCACCCCGGTACTGCAAAATCCATTCAACAGCCAACGCTGGGATTATATCTATACGCTGGAAGAGCGTGACGAAATCACCAAGCAATATCACATCCAGGTATTTTTTGATGATCAGGGCAATTATATGAACTACACCGGCACGCTGCCCAACGCGACGTTCTCGGAACAGAGCCAGCTGGATTCTCTGCCCCAGGAAGAAACCTCCGTCAATACCATCCCGGTCGAACTCACCCAGTAATGCGTCAAAATCACGCCAGGGCAAGCAGGCTACGCCTTTGCCTTGGCGGCACGATTGGCTCGCGCCTGCTTCGGGTCGATAATCAGCGGACGGTAAATCTCAATGCGGTCGCCGTCCTGAACCGCCTCAGCCAAATTTCTCACCGCCTTGCCAAAAATACCCATTTTGGCGGACTCCAGATCCAATGAAGGAAATTCCCGCTGAATACCAGAGAGACGGGCAGCTTCCAGCAAACTACTCCCGACAGGGACTTGCACCACCAGAATCCGCTGTTTTTCCGGCAACGCGTACGCCACTTCAACCGTTATTGTGTCAGCCATACACCACCTGAGCTCGCTTCACAAACGAATCAACCATCATATTAGCCACCTGTTTGAAGGCGACCCCCAAAGCAACACCGGTCAGTTTGTTTGCCACTTCAAATTCCATATCCAGGGATACCTTGCAGGCTTCCTCCGACAATTTTTGAAAATGCCAAATACCATGAAAACGGGTAAATGGGCCGTCCAGCAGCTCCATTTCCATCCGCTCCGGCTTGACCAGACGATTGTGGGTACTAAAACTCTGATTAATGCCAGCCTTGGCGATCGTCAGCCGAGCCTTGATAAAATCCTCACCCTCGTCAATCACCTCAGTCTGTCGACAACCATCCAGAAACTCCGGATAGCGGCGAACGTCATTCACCAGATCGAACATCTGCTCTGCACTGAACATCACCAGCGCACTGCGCGTAATGGTGGTCATGATACCTCTTGAATAAAGTTGAAAAACCGCTGACTTAACCGCCGCCAAGGCAACATCGAGACCGTAAACCATTCATCAAAAACAGCCCAACAGCCACGGGCAACAGACAACCCAGCCAACAAAAACTGCGCAAAGAATACCACTGAGTGGCAATAAAATGTTAGCTGAGAGAAACCCCTGCGTGTGGCCTTCCATTCTTCCACGCCAAAGCTCCTTGATAAAAAACACGCCATAATGACCCGTTCACCACTGGCCAGCGAATGTTCCCCAGGCTGGCAACGCAGTCAGAATCCAGATCCCAATCAACACCTCACACCACTCATACCGGTTTTATCTGAATTCATGTTATTCTCCTGACCAACCTGTGGCTGTATTGTTAAAAATTCTTCAGCTGTATCAAGTTGAGAACAACGCCAAAAACAGACGCTGATGCCACAGCATCCGACCAGACAAGTCCCACACCGCCCAGAGACATTCCTGTTGACAGTATGAGTACCAAAAAAAAGCCAAAAGCCGCCAGCTCGACCATCGCCTTGAACAAACGGGCTCGCCATGACTATTTCCTTGAAGACAAGCAAGAAGCTGGAGTGATGCTCAGCGGCTGGGAAGTCAAAGCACTGCGAGAAGGCAAGTGCCAGCTACTGGATTCATACGTCACCTTCCACAAAGGCGAAGTGTGGCTCACCGGCGCACTGATTACGCCGCTGAACCAGGCATCCAGCCACATCATTGCGGAACCCAGACGAGAGCGCAAACTGCTGCTCCACGCCCGTGAAATCGAACGGCTGGAGCAAAAAGTACTGGCCAAAGGCTATACCTGCGTCTGCACCGCCCTTTACTGGAAAGGCCATCGCGTCAAGGCCGAAATCGCCCTGGCCAAAGGCAAACAGTCCCACGACAAACGCGCCGCCAGCAAGGACCGCGACTGGGCCAAACAAAAAGAACGCATCATGAAACACTCGGTACGCTGATTTATCCTGTTTTCCAGGTACTGGTTCGATAGGTACTTGGCAAAACCCACGGATAGACGTATAGTTCCGCTCTTGCTACGCGAAATACTGCGTTGCCACAACAGTCAGAACATTACCTGCAAGGGAACCTGGCCGATAAAAAAGCCTATGGGTTTCTGACTGGACAGAAGGGCTGTTGCCCTGGGCTCACAAGCCTGAACAACACCGATTTTGGGGATGATCCGGATTCGACGTTGATTACAAAGCTAGTGGTGCATGCCGAGAGGGTAAGACGATCTCGTAAATCAAACGTTTTACATTTATATAGTCGCAAACGACGAAAACTACGCACTAGCTGCTTAATTGCAGCTTACCTCTGAACCCCGGTGCCTATAACAGGGGGACGAGGGCTAAGCCCTATAGGATCGCTTGGATGCTTCGCTCGGAGTTGAAGAGTTAAAACCAATCGAGCTCGTTCTGAACGCCCTGCCCCTCGGGCCGTGACGAACTAAATGAATAGAGACGGCTAAGCATGTAGATCTCCTAGTGGAGGATTGGCGGACGCGGGTTCAACTCCCGCCATCTCCACCAAATACGAAACCCCAACTGTTATCAGTTGGGGTTTTTTATTGCCTGTACCCCGCGCTACAGGTCCTATGAGGAAGGCCAAGAGCCTTTACGATAAAAAATGACCACTACCAAACACCTTATTCAGAGCTAAGCAGTTTGCACAAAATATAACCCCTACGGAAAGAGTTTGTGCGGATCAGCCAACCAGAAAAAGGCAATACAAGCCCAAGCATCAGATCTCCGGCTCATGCTTGTGATTTCATGATTGCAATAGCCTTCCACGCAGCATAGACATTGTCTTTGAATCTGACCTGTATCAAGACTGCCTTACTGGCCGGCGTTATCCTGAATGCAGTCACCAAGGAGATTTACATGCCGATAGAAGCCCATGACCTGCACCACGATTTTCCAGAGTTGAGTGAACAGATTCGTGATTTGAAGATGAATGACCGTCATTTCGCCAAGCTGTTCGAAGAATACGATGTGCTGGACAAGGAAATACGCCATATAGAAGAACAAAAAGAAGCTGCTTCTGATGAACGTCTTGAAACGCTGAAGGTGCGTCGTGTTGCACTGAAAGACGAGCTTTACACCATGCTGAATCAGGCCGTTGATAACGCCTGATAGTGCTGGCCCGCTCCCCGACTCTGACTGACGTATCTCTCAGTCTCCGGCTAACGCCTCGCTTTTGCGGGGCGTTTTTGATGGTGACCCCAAACCAGATCCAAAATATCGGATGGCAGGCTTTTGCTGATACCTGTGGCTGCGCGCTTTATATATAACACCCAAATGCACTTTAACTTAACAAGCCGTCTCTCCGCCAGCATCACAGCCTGACGGCTTGCCTGCATGATGGTCCGATGCATCCGGTTCCTCTTGAATGGGAGTGTCGGAAGTGTCCGGTTGTCGGGCAAGCGCTTTCAGGCGTTTGCGCGCCGCTCGCCGTGCAGCAAAGAAAGCCGACAGCATCTGGCCACACTCTGCCGCCATCACACCACTCTCAATCTGGAAGGTATGGTTAAAGACAGGATTAGCGGCTAACGGTATGGCGCTGTGAACTGCACCGGATTTCGGTTCAGATGCCCCATACACCAGACGTTCGATACGACTGTGAACCAACAAGCCATAACACATGGTACAGGGTTCCAGGGTAACGTACAGGCAAGCACCACTGAGCCGGTAGTTACCAATGGTGGCGGCAGCTTCACGTATTGCCAGCATTTCGGCATGGGCACTGGGGTCAAGATCGGTAATCTGGCGATTACGTCCACGACCAATCACCTGACCATTCAGCACAACCACGGCACCGACCGGTACTTCACCATCGTCAGTAGCGGTTTGCGCCAAGGCCAGCGCCAGGGTCATGGCTTCTTCATCACTGCTGATCAGCGATTGTGATGACATCGGCCTATGACTCACTGATTTTGCCTGCGGCTGTTATTTCTCTCACGACGGTTATTAAACCCATGGTTTGGCGTCTGTACTGTTAAAACAGGCAGCATGATACCCACTGCCTAATCGAAAGCCAGTACCGTTTTGATGCGCCGTTTTTCGTGTTCAATAATCCGCCTCAAGACGGTTTGTGCCAGCAAGCCTGTGATCGCGCCCACCATACCGGCAACCGTTGACAAGATGGCTTTGGAAATACCAGCCGCCATGGGTTTGGGGCTACCGGCACCGAGTTGCACCATGACATCAAATACTTCAATCATGCCTGTGACCGTCCCCAGCAAACCCAGCAGAGGACAAATAACAATAAACATCCGGATAGTAGTGAATCCTGCATCCAGCCCCATCGTCAAACTGGCCAGCAGTTCCTGATGAATCTGTCGAGAGATCCAGCTGTGTTTACAAGAACGGGAACACCATTCCTGCTGTGCAATGGCGCATCGGGCCGGATGCACTGCCACCACATACAAGGTGCGTTCGATCAGGTACGCCCAGAGTAAAAAGATAACCGCCATAATGGGGTAAATCACTTCACCGCCGCGTTCCAGAAACAAGCTGATTTCTTCCATTAGCGCAGACTCCGGCATGCTATTGAAGTCATCAGCTTATCGTGTTGGCAAAACAAATAATCAGGTTGTTGGGCCAGCTTTGAAGTACATCAAACCTGACGGACAATTCATCAGATCGTCATTCGTTTGATGAGGCAGTGTCATGTATCGGGCTTATTATCCGCCAGATTTTTTCACCGTAAAACCACGCCGGGTCAGCTCAGACATCAGCAAATCACGCTGCTCCCCCTGAATTTCAATAACACCATCCTTGAGTACACCACCAACGCCACATTTCTTTTTCAGCTCTTTGGCCAGTGTCTTAAGCTCGGCTCCGATCAGCGGCACTCCGGTTACCAGAGTCACGACCTTGCCACCACGCCCTTTGGTTTCTCGTGCCAGACGCACAATCCCGTCACCCTGGGGTTGCTCTGGCTCTCCGCAGCGACACTGTGCCACGGCTTCCCGACATGCGGGGCAGGTACGTCCAATTTCAGTGGAATAGACCAGTCCACCGCTGTTTTTTTGCTTGGCCATGTGATTCCTCATTGTTGCTACCGCAACGCTAAATCATTCACAGCCATTCGGCAAATCAACTTGCCGCAGAGCTGGCACTGCTCGATAACGTTGCCACAGGAAATGTCAGCATCACCTGGGTACCGACCCCCAACTCACTATCAATGGTCAAATCCCCACTATGATAAGCCATCACAATAGCGACCTCAGCCAACCCCAAGCCGTTTTCCGGCACTCCCCAATCCGCATGGATCCAGCTGTTCACCGCGGTAGCATCCATGCCCTCCCCGGTATCCCGGATGGATACACATACCGTGTCGTTCACGGTTTCGAGGCGAATGGTTATCTTGCCCGACTCACTTCCAAGGGCTTCACGGGCATTGGCAAGCAGCTGCCGAAATGCCAGACGAACCTGACTCTCAACACATTCAATTCCGGGGATAGGCGTTGTTTCAATTACCAGGTTGATACGTTCATTGAACGACTGCTCCGCGACCACCTTCTGCATCAAGGCAGCCAGATCCAGGCTCTGTCGAGGCTCTGGGCTGGCCAGAACATGTAGTTCGTTGATTCTCCGGTGGACTTGCTCCAGATTGGTTCTGAGCCTGACCAGCTGGCCCGGAGGATGATCGCGACCATCGGATGCCAGCCATTGCTTCACTTGCTGCTCAGACTCGGCCAGTGGCTGGTTGGATTCTTCTGTAATGGCCGCAACCAGATACCCCAACGATGCCATTTGCTGCGAGTGAGACAACAGTCGCTGGGTACGCTCCAGTTCATCAAAACGCTGCTGCAGCTGGCTCTTGCTGTTTTTTAACGCCCTGTTACAAGCCTGCATCTCATGTTCCAGCACTTGCTGCTCTTGACGGGCGTTTTGCTCCTCTTGCTGGCAACGCCGCAGCTCCGCTGCTGTAGACGTTAACAAGTAATTGATCTTGCCCGTTAATGCCTGCAATTCACACAGCCTTTCCTGACATATCACCGGGGGCTGCTCAGTACAACCGGGTACAATCCCCTGGAGTTGCCGAATCAGCTCACCCAGCGGGCGAGTCAGTCGCTGATAGAAAATCACCACCAGCGCCAGCACCAGCAAAAGGTTACGTACCACCTCCAGTGCCATGGTCATCGCTGCTCGTTCTCGAAACTCGGTATGAATTTCACGCTTATCAATCCAGACGGTCAAACTGCCTATTTTTTCAAAATGTGCTTCCACCAGATTATTGCCGAGCAGGTCGACTGTTTTTTCCAGCAAGTAAGGCTGCAGCAGATCATTTTTCAGATCATCAGCCGACAGTCCACGCCGCTGGCTATAACCAGACAAGTCATCGTCGACATACACTGACACAATGGAGCGATCCAGCATCAACCCTTCAAAAATCAGCTGAACGGCGGTGTTATGGTATTGCTGCAGTGCCAATGCCAGCTGATCGCTCTGATACACCAGCAAGGTATCCAGATTGGTCTGAAAACGTTCTTTTTCTATTAGATAATCGATGCGAATTTGTACTGCACTGAACAGCACACTGAGAACCAAGCTGCATATAAGAATGTAGCCTGTCAGTTTACTTGCTGCTGAAGGAAATTGAGGTATCACAGTTGCCATTGCCTGATTCCGCTGGTTCTACCTGAGTATAGCCGCCTCCGCTGCCGCTGTTTGGAGCGGACACTCGGCAAAAACGACACTGCATCACAACACTGGCCTGCTAATCCAGTGGCAAAGCACTGCGATCGACCACCTTACGCATTACAAAACTGGAATGAACACCGCTGACACCTTCAATACGAGTCAGCGTTCCAAGCAATAATTGCTGAAAGGCTTCCATATCACGGACAATAACCTTGAGTACATAGTCTGCCGACTGACCGGTAATCAGATAACACTCCAGTACTTCAGGGCAAGCATCCACCGCAGCCTCAAAGGTAGCAAATCGTTCCGGTGTATGTTTGTCCATATTAATATGTATCAACGCCAGCAAATCCAGGCCCAGTTTTCGGGCGCTGACATGAGCACGATACCCTTCAATCACGCCGCTGTCCTGCAATGCCTTGACCCGGCGAGAACAGGGCGAGGGAGACAAGCCAACCTGATCAGCCAGTTCCAGGTTCGACAAGGCTCCATGCTGCTGCAACAGCGCCAGAATACGCCGATCGGTACGATCCAGAACAACCAGGTCACGAGCAGATCGACTCATGCAAATCTCTCCATCAATATCTTTGAGGAAGCCGCAGAAAAAGCATCTTTTACCAAGCCTAAAAGCAACTCAGCAATTTATCACCAATAATTCAAGATATAGAACAATATTCACAAAAACAACCGTGCAAAACCACAACAATTAACAATCTTTCATCCCGTACTTCACTTTACACTGTACCCAGTTTCATCACAGCAATCTGAATACCAGTACGGAGCCACCATGAGTCATCATAAATACAGCAACCCGGACTTCAATCCGGAAAAATACCCGCGTTTTCCTGTTATCCGGAAAAGCGATCGCCGCTGGCCCAATGCGGAAATCAAGGCGGCTCCGCTGTGGTGCTCTGTCGACCTGCGTGATGGTAACCAGGCGTTGATTGAGCCCATGAACGTTAGCCAGAAACAGGCAATGTGGCACTTATTGGTTGATATGGGCTTCAAGGAAATTGAAGTCGGCTTCCCTGCTGCATCACAACCGGACTTCGATTTTGTCCGCTGGTTGATCGAAGAAAATCGTATTCCGGATGATGTCACGATCCAGGTGTTGGTACAGGCGCGTAATGATCTGATCGAACGCACCTACGAAGCCCTTGATGGTGTGCGCCGCGCCGTGGTCCACGTGTACAACTCAACCTCTCCGGTACAGCGCCAGAAAGTCTTTAACCTCGACAAGGCCGGTATCATCGATATTGCCCGCAAAGGCGCTGCCAAGGTACAGCAAGTCGCACGGGACTATCCGGCAACAGACTGGACCTTCCAATATTCACCAGAAAGCTTTTCCGGTACGGAAGTCGACTTCGCCGTCGAGGTGTGTAATGCCGTCATTGATGTTTGGCAGCCCACTCCCGAGAAAAAAATCATCCTCAACCTTCCTGCCACGGTTGAATCGGCCATGCCCAATGTATTTGCTGATCAAATTGAATGGTTTTGTGATCATGTTGAAAAACGCGATAGCCTGTTAATCAGCATCCACACCCATAACGACCGGGGTTGTGCCGTAGCCGCAGCGGAAATGGCCATTCTGGCCGGAGCCGATCGTATAGAAGGCACCTTGCTGGGCAATGGTGAGCGCACCGGGAATATGGATATCGTTACCATGGCCATGAACCTCTATAGCCAGGGCATCGACCCGCAGTTGGATATCAGCATGGCTGACGACATTATCAGCACCGTCGAAGCCTGTACCAATATCAAGACCCATCCGCGCCACCCCTGGCTTGGAGAACTGGTATATACCGCTTTTTCCGGTAGCCACCAGGATGCCATCCGTAAATGCCTCGCCGTGCAAACAGCGAGTGAACACTGGGATGTCGCTTATTTGCCAATCAATCCGGAAGATATCGGTCGCAGCTACCAGTCTGTCATCCGGGTCAACAGCCAGTCGGGCAAAGGAGGAGCCAGTTATTTGCTTGAGCAGGAAATGGCCATCACCTTGCCACGCTGGGTACAGATTGAACTGGCCCAACCTGTGCAGGCATTGGCTGAACGCAGTGCCAGCGAACTGCAAACCGACGATATCGTCAGCTTGTTCCGCCGCACCTTTATGACCAGCCATGGCCAGTTGCAACTCGACAGCTACACCCTTGAAGGCAGTGGCAGCCAGACCGCCGTTCAGGCTTGCCTTAACGACGGCAGCAACCTGATCAGCTTGCACGGGCACGGCAACGGTGCGATCAGTGCCTTTACTGACGCCATCCACCGCGCATTAGGTGTGTCGGTCCAGATCGTGCAATTTGATGAGCAATCATCCGGTGAAGGTTCGGATGCCGGGGCTGTCGCCTTTATCCAGGCCAATATCAATGGCCAACGCTACACTGGCGCGGCAGAAGACGAAGACACATTAAGCGCCAGCATGAATGCCGTTTTGGCGGTGGTGAACCAGTCTATCGCCCAGTAGTCTTCGAGAGAACAGCATCGGTGCAAAACTAACGACTGCAAGGCTTGCACCGGTGCTGTTCTCTACTGTCTTTTGTATAACTAACTAACGTATCACCGACAGCCAATACCGCAACGTTATAAGATAAGCCCGCCCTGCCCTCAGCGTTTTACGCTTACAGCGGTATTTCCCGCCCGTTTTGCCAAAAAAACCACCTGACAATTATGTCATTTTACTCAACACACTGTTTTTATAGACTTAAGTCGATACCGAAAGATGGTACTTAGCACGCATAAAGCCATACTATTTGGCACGTATTGGCATAAAAAAGACATGAAATACGCCAATCGGATATTACTCTTTATATAACCGGGACTTTTCTATGGCTACAGATTCACGCATGCTCTGCACGGCACTCTCTGATCGACTTATGTCTGCCGAAGACGCCGCCGCACTGATACCTGCTGGCAGCACCGTTGGCATGAGCGGCTTTACTGGCGCAGGTTACCCTAAAGCCATTCCTGCTGCTTTGGCTGATCGTATAGAAAAACTGAACAACGCTGGCGAAGAATTCCGCATCAACATCTGGACTGGCGCGTCAACCGCACCGGAACTGGATGGTAAGCTGGCGGCCGTCAACGGCATCAATATGCGTTTGCCTTTCCAATCAGATCCAATCTGCCGTGAAAAAATCAATAACGGCAGCATGGATTACATCGATATCCACCTGTCCGAAGTATCCCAGTACGCCTGGTCCGGCTTCCTTGGCAAAATGAACATTGCCGTCATCGAAGTCACTGGTGTACTTGAAGATGGTCGCCTGATCCCTTCCTCTGCGGTTGGTAACAACAAGACCTGGATCGAACAAGCTGACCACATCATTCTGGAAGTCAACAGCGCTCAAAGTGCTGGTCTGGAAGGCATGCACGATATCTACTACGGTACTGCCTTGCCGCCGAACCGCAAACCTATCCAGATCAGCAAGCCTACCGACCGTATTGGCAAGCATTATCTGGATTGCCCAACCGAGAAAGTCATTGCGGTTGTTGAAAGCCACGCTCCCGATCGTAATTCAGCGTTTAACCCACCAGATGAAATTTCGCGCCGCATTGCCGGCCATATCCTCGAATTCTTCGAGCAGGAAATTGCTCTGGGACGTATGCCGAAAGAATTGCTGCCAATCCAATCCGGTGTGGGCAACATTCCTAACGCCGTACTGGAAGGTCTTGATGCCGGCCCATTCAAACAGCTGACTGCTTTTACCGAAGTAATCCAGGACGGCATGCTGGCCATGCTGAAATCCGGCACTCTGGCAGCCGCGTCTTCTACCGCCTTCTCACTCAGCCCGACCGCCATGGACGAGCTGAACAATAACATCGACTTCTACCGGGAACGGATCATCTTGCGTCAGCAAGACATCAGTAACCACCCGGAACTGATTCGTCGTTTGGGCGTGATCGCCATGAATGGCCTGATCGAAGCCGATATGTACGGCAACGTCAACTCTACCCACATTATGGGTAGCCGTATGATGAACGGTATTGGTGGTTCTGGTGACTTCGCCCGTAACGGTTATCTGTCGATTTTTGTAACGCCATCAACCGCCAAAAATGGTGCCATCTCTGCCATCGTGCCAATGGTTTCTCACGTTGACCACACGGAACACGACGTCAAGATTCTGGTTACCGAACACGGTCTGGCGGATTTGCGCGGCCTGTCTCCAAGACAGCGTGCACACGTCATTATAGAAAAATGTGCCGATCCAGCCTTCCGCCCAGCCTTGCGCGATTACTTTGATCGCGCCTGCGCCAGTGGTCGTGGCATGCATACTCCGCATTTGCTGGGTGAAGCATTAAGCTGGCACCAACGTTACGAAGAAACCGGCCATATGTAAGACGATGTAATATCGTTTTGATGGTTTCCAGCCATCAGGTGTCAGCTCCTGACCCTGATGGCTGATCTTCTTCAGATGCTAGCTATTCAGTTCTGATATCAAGCTTTCTATTCTTTTCCAGCCCTGCACTCAGACAGTCCCAACACCAGCCACAACACCAGTCACTATGACTGCAACCCCTTAACACCGTCCCTGTGTGTCAGATCAACGTTATCGCTGTAACGACTGCCATTCCGACTCCGTCAACCAGCTTGCTTCTGGCAACCCCAAAGATAACGCCAACCGAACCAGGCCGTGCAACCAGCTGCATGCATTCGCTTGTGGTATTTCGCCCAGCCGCGCCGCAGGGTGATTACTGAATCCCAGTACCTGACTGCTATCCAAATGCAGGCGACGACAATGCCCAATAAACACTTCCGGGCGCATATCACAGAAAACCAGACGCTGACGTACAATCTCGGGGAACAGACCACTGATAATTTGATCATCAACCTGACAACCGGCTTCGGCTGAATCCCTGGCGTGGCGAAACCGGCCAGGCTCCAGCAAGTACACCAATGAATGTGGCCGTTGATGCTGTTGCAAGCGCTCACTGATCTGTAATGCCTGCTGCAAAGACTGATAACCACTGGCCACCAGCTGAATTTCCGCAGCACAATGCCCATGCAAACACACAGCCCCATGACTGACCAACTGCTCTGCCATCGCCGGTGTCATAATAGAGGCAACCGGGCCATCCGGAATGACTAGCTGCATCACCACTCCAGTCTCACCGTAGCAGCTCTTTAAAGCCGCCTGCGCAGTATTGCCATCCGGGATCAACAGCACCCGCATCTGATCGGCACTTTGCGACAACAAGAGTTCTGTCATTTCAGGAGCGGCAGGGTCATGACGACAAACCAGTGGCAAGCCAGCCCAGGGGGCGGCTTCATCATCCAGCTTTTGCCGACGGGCAAAGGCAATCGCCTGTAACACCGGCTCCAGTATGGCAAGACCGGCAGACTCGTGTGTCACCAGCATATTGATGCCCATCTGATTGCCCAAGCAGGCATTGACCAGTAATTCACCATCGTGATGATGAAGCAAAGCTCCGGCTGTTCCGGCACTGCGAAGCCCCAACCGCTCACAGCTGATCGGCAATGTCTTTTGTACAGCACCAAGGTGGCTCGCCAGCCGAGGCCGTAATGCCGGATTAATTTCACAGATATCGGCGAAGTAACGATCCAGCACTGACAACACGTCATGCGGTTGTTGCGCACCTTGCCAATGCGGGTCTGGACGGTTCACCGTTACCATAAAAGGTCGTAATGGCTGACGCGGCTGTCGTAGTACTGCAGCCTTGGCAGGCCAACCGGTACTGGCTGCTGGCTCAATTGCGACTGCAATAACCGGCTGGCACACCAGCGTAAGCCAGGGCAACCAGTGTATATCGGCAGTCTGTCGCAACGGCCACTCCGCCTCAGCTTCCAGCAATGCACAAGCAATATTGACTGGTCTGGTATCGGTTAATAACAGCTCATCACTATCCACGAGCTGCTGACCATTGTCCGCAACCCAGACCGGAATCAATACACCGCTATCCTGCCGGGACCACCAAGCCAGAGTACGTCCCATTCGCTCTTTTAATTCGTCAATATCGCCATCCATCACCAGCAAGGCCACTTCTCCTGGTAACGGTTGATGGACAGCCTGAGTTACCAAGGTATCCAGCGGTGCTCTGGCTCCCATCAGTTCAGGCGAAATCCAGGGGCCAGGCAGAATCTGTTGCTCTGTATCCCGGCCAAATTCCTGTTCAAAACGAGTCCAGCCATCAAGAGTCAACGGATAACGCTGTTGGCGGGCACGGTTTGCACTGCCAGTAAGTAACTGCCAGATTTCCAGCGCCGCTCCCATGCCTGGCAGAGCCGATAACCAGTCGCGGCGCTTGCCCGTCAGGTGGTTGATCAACATACCCGCAGCGGCCAGTTGCATCAGTACCTGCCACTGAGCGGCGGAACCTGGCATGGATAAAAACCCGGCTTGTCGTTGCAGCGCCGGAATACGGTCATACAGCTGATCAGACAACCGCTCGGCCACCCACAAGGCTTCCGTCACCCGACTCATCGGCACAGAACAACCGGCCTGTGCCAGCGCACGAGACAACCGACCGGCGTCCGAGCTAACATCCAGACTGCCGCCGGTTTCTTTAAGTACCATTCGTTCACGTGCCATCACGCTCTCCAGACCAATCATTGCCAACAGTTAAAGACACATCCACCCGCTGCCAACACAAAAAACAGAATAAAACCCACCTGCGCCATCGTTTTAATGGATCCATACCCGGCGCAATCTGAACCGGTCATCGGCGAGCAGGCTGTTATTACTGCAGCGGATTTCAGCTACTTTATTAGTCTAGGAGCAGCCACTCTCTGGTGTCTTGCCGTGCATCAACCCCTGCCGTATCAATCACAGTGAGAGAGCAGCCATAAAAAAACCGCCCGAAGGCGGTTTCAGAAAGCAGTCAGTCCGTTTTCGTCAGCTAAAAATCAACGAAACCGGTGCACCGCTCAGATATCAAGCAGGTTGCTCGACACCCTTCATGGTCAGTTTGACACGACCTTTTGGATCAACATCCATTACGTGTACGTTAACCATTTGACCTTCTTTCAGGTAATCGGTCACGTTCTCAACACGCTCTTCGCTGATCTGAGAGATGTGCAACAGACCATCCTTGCCAGGCAGAACGGTGATGAAAGCACCAAAATCGACGATTTTGCTGACTTTACCTGTGTAGGTAGTTCCTACTTCGATATCCGCAGTGATTGCTTCAATCATGCTGCGCGCCAAATCAGAGGCTTCTTTACCAGCCGCAAAGATCTTGATTTCGCCATCATCATTGATGTCGATCGAAGCACCGGATTTTTCCGTAATATCACGAATGGTCGCGCCACCTTTACCAATCACTTCACGGATTTTATCGGAAGGAATCTTCATGGTGCTCATGGTCGGTGCGTTTTCAGCCAGTGTTGTACGTGGCTCAGCAATCACAGTGTTCATCTGACCCAGAATGTTCAGACGGGCTGCTTTGGCTTTTTCCAGAGCAATTTCCATGATTTGCTCGGTAATACCTTCGATCTTGATATCCATCTGCAAGGCAGTGATACCTTCATCAGTACCAGCCACTTTGAAGTCCATATCACCCAGGTGATCTTCGTCACCCAGAATGTCAGTCAGAACGGCAAACTGTTCGCCTTCCTTGATCAGTCCCATGGCGATACCAGCAACCGGGGCCTTGATCGGTACACCTGCGTCCATCAGTGCCAGGGAAGCACCACACACGGACGCCATGGAAGAAGAACCGTTGGATTCGGTGATTTCTGACACAATACGAATGGTATAAGGAAATTCGTCTGCTGTAGGCATCATTGCCTGGATACCACGACGGGCAAGGCGACCATGACCAATTTCACGACGGCCTGGCGTACCCAGACGGCCAGCTTCACCAACAGAATATGGAGGGAAGTTGTAATGGAACAGGAACGGATCGTCCTTGGTGCCGTGCAGGAAGTCGATCATCTGTGCATCACGGGCAGAGCCCAGAGTGGTCACAACAATCGCCTGGGTTTCACCACGGGTGAACAGAGCTGAACCGTGCGTGGTGTTCAGTACACCGGTCTCGATGGTCAGAGGACGAACGGTATCGTTATCACGACCGTCAATACGTGGCTCGCCATCGATAATGCGTTTGCGCACAACTTCGTATTTCAGCTCGCCCATCATGTCAGCGATATCGTCAGCGGAGAAACCTTCTTCGCCTTCTGCTGCAGCCAGTTTTGTAATCGCGTCAGCCTTGATCGCGTCCAGCTTGCCGTAACGCTCCATCTTGTCAGACGTAGTATAGGCTTCACCGATCGCAGCTGCAGTCTCTGCTTTTACTGCTTCGTACAGCTCAACGTTCTTGGCTTCAGCTGCCCAATCCCATTTGCTGACACCCAGTTCTTCAACCCACTCACTGATGGCCGTGATAGCAGGCTGGAAACCTTTGTGGGCAAACAGTACAGCACCCAGCATTTCGTCTTCAGTCAGTTCGTCGGCTTCGGATTCCACCATCAAGACGGCATCTTTGGTACCGGCAACGATCATATCCAGCAAGGAATCTTCCAGCTGAGTCTGAGTCGGGTTCAGGATGTAACCCTTGTCCTCAATAAAGGCAACCCGTGCACCACCGATTGGACCATTAAAAGGCACACCGGATACTGCCAAGGCAGCGGAGGTAGCAATCATGCCGCACATGTCTGGATCAACATCTTTTTCAGACGACATAACCGTGACGATGACCTGAACTTCGTTCATGAAGCCATCGGCAAACAAAGGACGGATCGGACGGTCAATCAGACGGGAAGTCAGTGTTTCTTTTTCTGAAGGGCGGCCTTCGCGTTTCAGGTAACCACCAGGAATACGGCCTGCAGCGTACATTTTTTCCTGATAGTGAACCGACAGCGGGAAGAAATCCTGGCCGGGTTTGGTTTTCTTGGCAGCTACGACAGTAGCCAGCACCTGGGTTTTACCCATGGTAACCAGTACCGCACCATCGGCTTGACGGGCAATTCGGCCAGTTTCAAGCGTGATGGTGTCGTTACCGAGTTGGAACGTTTTGGTATTAGCGACAGGTTTGTTGCTCATGTATTCATTTTTCCTGTAAATCAAACGAAGCTGCATCACCGCCGGTGCTTCTAAGCATTGGCCGTTGCACGAGCCGGCTTCCCTTCCCCCACGCTGACAGCAGAACGGGGATATCGGGTTCCCTGACGGGAACCAACGACAAATGGTTAGAAGCACCACCGCGTTCTTGCGGGGCTGGCACCACAGTGATAACAGAATTTAGAGGGAGTATAGACAGCCGCACAAGCGAGCTACAGAAACAACAAAAGCCCCGGAGGGCTTTTGCTGCAAGCGAGATTAGCGACGCAGACCCAAACGCTGGATCAGATCCAGGTAACGGTTAGCATCTTTACGCTTCAGATAGTCCAGCAGCTTACGACGCTGGTTAACCATGCGAATCAGACCGCGACGGGAGTGGTGATCTTTGCCATGCTCCTTGAAGTGACCTTGCAAACCCAGAATGTTATGGGTCAGCAGGGCAACCTGAACTTCCGGTGAACCGGTGTCGCCTTCGGCAGTTTGATACTCTGTAACGATCTCAGCTTTTTTCTCAGCAGATAATGCCATGTATAACTCCAACATAATGTGCATCAGGTAAACCTGACGTTAAAAAAGACATCGCTACCGTGCACATTAACAGTAGTATGCCGTTGCAGACCTGACCAACCACGAGAAGGTCAAATGCTGCAGATACTGGCCATAACCAAGGCTTGATCAGCCTTGTACCGGCACTTGTAATTGTACTGAAGGTGCTGCATTGAGGCTAGTATTAAGTGCTTGCCGCAGCAGGTCTTTATACGGTAGTGCCTCAGCGTCGCCACCCCAGCCGCCTTTATGCGTCGTCGTCTTCAGCAGAAGCCTGATTGGCCTTGTCCTGATCACGGGCCTGACGAATCAGACCAGTCAGGTGGTGTCCCCGATCCATGCTTTCATCATAGTGGAAACGTAACATCGGCGTCACACGAGTCGTCAGAATACGGGCCAGTTCGGAGCGCAGATAACCGGCGGCGTCATTTAAAATGGCGACGGTCTGTGCCTGGATTTCCTGATCGGTTTCTCCCTTGGCACCCATCACGGTGAAATAGATATCGGCATAGCCGAGATCCTTAGCCACCCGCACGTCATTCAAAGTCACCATTCCCAGGCGCGGATCTTTCATTTCAAACTGGATTTTCAAGGCCAGTTCGCGCTGAATCTGTTCCGACAAACGGGAGGTTCGACTGTAATCTTTTGGCATGATATTTCTCTCTTGCTGCGGCTATGGGCGCAGGCTACAGACGCCAAAGCCCGGCAAGGCCGGGCTTTGTCAAAGGGTCAGACCCAAAGTACACAAGGTACTTGATGGATCACAGAGTACGGGCAACCTCTCGGACGTCAAATACTTCAATCTGATCGCCAGGGCGAACATCCTGATAGTTTTTCACGCCAATACCACACTCCATACCCTGGCGAACATCAGCCACATCGTCTTTATAACGACGCAACGATTCCAGCTCACCTTCATAAATCACCACGTTTTCACGCAGCACACGGATTTTCTTGTTCCGATGCACTGTACCTTCGGTCACCATACAACCAGCAATCTGGCCGAATTTTGGTGAGTTGAAGACATCGCGAACTTCGGCGATACCAACGATTTCTTCGCGCAGTTCCGGCGCCAACAAACCAGCCATCGCCTGTTTCACGTCATCCAGCAGATCGTAGATCACGCTGTAATAACGCATATCCAGGCCGCTGTTTTCCACGATACGACGGGCAGCATTGTCAGCCCGTACGTTAAAGCCGAAAACAACCGCACTGGAAGCAACCGCAAGAGTCACGTCGGTTTCCGTAATACCACCCACTCCGGACGATACCACGTTTACTTTCACTTCATCGGTAGCCAGCTTCTGCAAGGAAGACACAATGGCTTCCAACGAACCCCGAACGTCGGTTTTCAAGACGATATTCAGTACCGCTGGAGCACCTTCGCCCATACCACTGAACAAGGCGTCCAGTTTTGCGGCTTGCTGACGTTGTTGTACCTGCTCTTTGGCCTTGTTCTCACGATATTCCGCTACTTCGCGGGCTTTCTTCTCGTTTTCAACCACCATGAAGCTGTCACCAGCATCCGGAGTGCCATTCAGACCCAGGATCGCAACCGGAATAGACGGGCCGGCTTCATCAACCGGCTTGCCGTTTTCGTCCAGCAGCGCACGGGCGCGGCCATAACAGGTACCGGCAAGCACGATATCGCCTTTTTTCAGCGTGCCGTTCTGCACCAGCATGGTTGCAACCGGACCACGTCCTTTATCAAGACGGGATTCCACAATAACACCACAGCCCGGGCCGTCGAAGTGTGCTTTCAGCTCCAGTACTTCGGCTTGCAGCAACACCGCTTCCAGCAGCTCGTCGATACCCAGACCGGTATGGGCAGAAACCGGGATAAAAGGTACATCGCCACCCCAGTCTTCTGGCAGTACGCCACGAGCGGACAATTCATTTTTGACACGGTCAACATCCGCGCCTTCCTTGTCCATTTTGTTGATCGCAACAACCAGAGGAACTCCGGCAGCATGGGCATGCTGTACGGCTTCTTCGGTTTGAGGCATCACGCCGTCATCGGCGGCAACCACCAGAATAACCACGTCGGTTGACTGGGCACCACGAGCACGCATGGCAGTAAACGCCGCGTGTCCCGGTGTATCCAGGAAGGACACCATGCCGTGATCTGTTTGCACATGGTAGGCACCAATATGCTGGGTAATACCACCGGCTTCTCCGGCCACCACTCGAGTACGACGAATGTGATCAAGCAACGACGTTTTACCATGGTCAACGTGACCCATAACCGTTACGACCGGCGCCCGGGTTTTTTCTTCACCCTCGTAAGATACGGAGTCTGTAACGTCTTCTTCCAGCTGATTGTCAGAAATCAGCTTCGCCACCTTGTGACCCATATCTTCAACCAGCAGAGTCGCGGTGTCCTGATCCAGCGTCTGGTTGATGGTCGCCATAACGCCCATACCCATCAGACTCTTGATCACTTCACCGGCTTTAACACTCATACGGGAAGCCAGTTCGCCGACTGTAATCGCTTCTGGCAATTCAACTTCACGAATAACCGGTGCTGTTGGACGGGTAAAAGCGTGTTCGTTGTTGTTTTGCTGTTGCTGACGGCTACGGCTGCCCTTGCCTTTAGCCTTGCTGCGACGACGACCGCTATTCTGGCCACCCTCGGAATCCATATAACGGCTGTTTTCGCGGGTATCGGAACGCTTCTTGTCGACCACCTTGCCTTTCTTGCGATGCTCTTCCTGACGTTGCTGAGCAGCTTCTGCCTCTGCACGTTTTTGCGCGGCATCTTCTTCAGCAGTCAGTGGCTTGGCCTTGACGCGAGCGGTAGCAACCGGCTTGCTGGGACGTGCGGAACGATCATCGCGGCGAGGCTGGGGTGCCGGCTCTGTTTTGGCTGCTGCAGGCTTGGCCTTGGCGGCAGCAGCGGCTTTGGCAGCCGCCGCGGCTTTTTCGGCGGCAGCTTTTTCAGCAGCAGCCTTGGCAGCCAGCGCCGCCTTGGAGTCAGCACGCGGAGCAATACTGACCCGCGCGGTTTGTGTGATGGGCTTGCTAGCCGCCTCGGCCTGGGCACGAGATTCAGCTTCGGCTGCACTGCGCGCAGCACGTGCTGCCCGTTCTTCGGCAACACGACGTTCAGCAACACGAGCCGCTTCGTCAGCCGCCTTGGCTTCTGCAGCCAATCGTTCTGCTTCTGCCTGACGTGCTGTTTCAACGTCTTTATCCATTTCATCCCGTTTCACGTAAGTACGTTTTTTGCGTACTTCGATCGATACGGCTTTCTTGCCACCCTGACCGGTTTTCAACGTTGTGGTCACCTTGCGTTTCAGAGTGATTTTCTGGGGTGCCAGTTCATTGGCACCACCGTGGCTCTTTTTCAAAAAAGTCAACAGGCCGGCTTTTTCTTCATCCGACACTCTTTGTTCTGCTGCGGTCTGTGGCAGGCCCGCTTCTTTCATTTGGGACAACAAGCGATCTACGCTGGTCCCCACCACGTCGGCGAGTTCTTTAACTGTTACTTCTGCCATGCGTTTCTCCTATGCCGAGTGAGTGGATTAATCATTGCCCTCAAACCAGGGCTTGCGTGCGGTCATTATGAGGTCCGCCGCTTTCTCCTCGGTCATATCCTCAATGTCCATCAGGTCGTCAATGGATTGCTCGGCAAGATCTTCCATCGTACAAATACCTTTGCTGGCCAATACCAGCGCCAGATGTTTTTCCATGCCCTCCATTTCCAGCAGATCTTCTGCTGGCTGCGACTGTTCGAGCTTCTCTTCCGAGGCCAGAGCCCGGGTCAGTAGCACGTCTTTGGCGCGAGTACGGAGTTCATTAATCATGTCTTCATCCAGCTCTTCAATGTCCAGCATCTCGTCAATCGGGATGTAGGCAATTTCTTCCAGCGTGGTGAAGCCTTCTTCAACCAGCAACACCGCAAAATCTTCTTCGATGTCGAGAGTGTTAATAAAGTTATCAATATATGCCGACGCTTCCTGATCCTGCTTCGCAGCAGCATCTTCGATGGTCATGACATTGATTGTCCAGCCCGTCAGCTCGGATGCCAGGCGGACGTTTTGTCCACCACGCCCGATGGCCTGAGCCAGATTGTCGCTTTCTACCGCCACATCCATGGTGTTGGTTTCTTCATCCATGACAATGGATGCAACGTCTGCCGGAGCCATGGCATTGATAACCAGCTGTGCCGGGTTGTCATCCCAGAGCACGATATCAATCCGTTCGCTACCACCCAGTTCGTTGGTAACAGCCTGTACACGTGCTCCGCGCATACCAACACAGGCACCGACCGGATCTATACGCTTGTCATTGGTTTTGACAGCAATTTTGGCACGAGAACCGGGGTCACGCGAAGCCCCTTTGATTTCAATCACCTCTTCGGCGATTTCAGGTACTTCAATACGGAACAGCTCGATCAGCATCTCTGAAATGGTGCGACTCAACATCAATTGAGGGCCACGGTTTTCAGGGCGAACCGCATTCAGGATGGCGCGGACACGATCCCCCATGCGCATGATTTCCCGACCGATCAGCTGATCTTTGGGCAGCAAGCCTTCAGCGTTGTTGCCAAGATCAACGATAACATTGTCGCGAGTAACCTTTTTGACGGTACCGTTAACAATCTCGCCAACACGATCCTGATACTGCTCAACAATCTGGGCACGCTCAGCTTCACGTACTTTCTGAACAATAATTTGCTTGGCGGCCTGCGCAGCAATACGACCAAAATCCGGATTTTCAACCTTGACTTCGTAGGTGTCGCCGGGCTGGAGATTGGTGTCGATGTCATGCGCTTCCTGCAAGGTCAATTCATCTCCCAGACCCGGCACCACATCATTGCTAACAACCAGCCAGCTACGATAAGTATCGTAGTCACCGGTCTTGCGATCAATATCAACCCGAATGATCGCTTCTTCATCTTCGTAGCGTTTCTTCGCGGCGGCGGCCAGTGCCGATTCAATGGCCTCAAAAATAACGTCTCGCGATACGCCTTTTTCGTTGGAAACCGCTTCCGCGACCAGGAGAATTTCTTTACTCATCTTCCAGCCTCGCTGCTATGCAACCTTAGTTATCAAAATTGGGAACAATATGAGCCTTTTCTATCAGCTCGACAGGTAACAGGTATTCATGATTATCAACCAACAGCACAATATCCTGTTCCTCGATACCCTGAAGACGCCCCTTGAATTTGCGGCGTCCATCAAAGGGCATACGCAAACGCAGTTCGATTTCTTCACCGACTGATTGCACGTACTGATCCATGGTGAACAATGGACGATCCATACCAGGGGAAGAGACTTCCAGGGTGTAATCCTGAGAAATCGGATCTTCTACATCCAGTACGCTACCGATCTGGCGGCTGACATCCGCACAATGGTCGACCGTAATGCCGTCTGCATGGTCAATGTACACCCGCAACAGCGTATGGCGCCCCTGAGCGACCAGCTCAAGACCCCAGAAGACAAACCCCATTGATTCAACAACAGGAGCCAACATTTCCAGCAAGCGGGCATCACGAGCCAATATTTTTTACCTCTCAGAAACAAAAACTGGGCACCTAGTGCCCAGCCCGATGTTGTTGCCTGATGACCAGACAACAGATCTGCCAAATCTTTACACCGGACGTTATCTATCATCCGGTATTCGTCACAAATCGGTGTTTGACTGTGACGACAGCTACTAAAAAGCCCCTGACATGAGGGGCTTTAGGGCAGCTTGAGTCGACGTATTATAGGGCGTTTCGACCGTAAAAGCGAACGACATCGCTTTTACTCAAGCTGGATTGGTGCGGATAGCGAGACTCGAACTCGCACGAGCATTGCTCACCACCCCCTCAAGATGGCGTGTCTACCAATTCCACCACATCCGCATCAAAGACTTGCCAGAGGATCAACCAGTCGTGTTATTCGACGCTTGGTTGATCACTCGCAGATGCATCCAATTCCGGTGCATCCACAGCAGGCGCGTATTCTTCCACAAGTGGGGTATCTTTCTCAAGCTTTTCAATCACTTCCTGGGCAGGAATACCTATATTCGATATTTTTTCGGCATTTTGCTTGGCATAAAGCCCCAATCCCAAGCTGGTAACAAAAAAAGCTGCCGCCAGATACGCCGTTGTATGGCTGAGGAAGTTACCGGAGCCGCCACTGCCAAAGACAGTTTGTGATGCACCAGCACCAAATGAAGCACCGGCGTCTGCACCCTTGCCTTGCTGTAACATCACAAAACCAACGATACCAAGAGCCAACAGGATGTGAACAATGAGAATGATAGATTCCATACTTTCCTAAGCCGTGCAAATTTTCAGAAATTGGTCAGCATCCAGTGAGGCACCGCCCACCAGACCACCATCGATATCAGGTTGAGAAAACAATTCTCCGGCGTTGTCTGCTTTTACGCTACCGCCATAGAGAATTTGAGTTGTGGCAGCCAGGCTGGCATCGCGCCCTGCTAACTGCTCACGTATAAACAAGTGTATTGCCTGGGCTTGTGCCGGAGTTGCCGTTTCACCGGTGCCTATCGCCCAAACCGGCTCATAGGCCACGATCACGGACTGCCATTCAGCATCACTCAAGGATGCCAGCAACAGTGACAGCTGTGTGCCAACCACCTGCTCGGCATTACCCGCCTGCCGTTCGGACAGTGTTTCGCCAACACAAACGATCGCTTTCATGCCGGCAGCCAGTACTCGACGGGTTTTCTCCAAGACCAGCGTATCAGTTTCGGCATACAGGGCACGACGCTCGGAATGACCGACAATAACGTAGCGGCAACCCATGTCTGCCAACATGCCGACCGACACTTCACCGGTGAAGGCACCTGCTTCTTCACTGGCACAATTTTGCGCGCCGACCTGAACCTGACTGTGTTCAAGTCCGGCGACCACCTGACCCAGATACGGAAACGGCGGACAAACCACCAGATCGCGCTCCGGTGCATTCACTGCGGCAACAGCATCAAGCCATGCAGCCGTTGTGTCGCTCGCAGCGTTCATTTTCCAGTTACCGGCAATCATCAAGCGACGCACAGGACACTCCCAAATTCAAAGAGCGCAGATACTATCCAAGAAGTGCCTGCGAAACAAGCCGAAGCGCATATTCACAAAGGATACACTCACTTCGACCACCTGTATTCCAACCATTTCAGATGTCCAGTTCTGCTTCGACGACATCTGCCAACTGTCTGGCCAGTGTTTGCGCCAATACTTCTGTCTCTGCTTCAATCATCACTCGCACCACGGGTTCTGTTCCGGAAGGGCGCAGCAACACCCGGCCTCGTCCTGCCAGAGTGGATTCGGCATCCATCACAGCATGACGGATAACATCCGATGTCTGAATATCTACCTCCCGGCGGCGGGGCACATTAATCATCACCTGAGGCATTTTAGCCATGCGCTTGTGCCAGTCATGCAACGAAGTGCCTGTTTCCATCAGCGCGGTCAATACCTGCAGGGCAGCAACAATGCCGTCCCCAGTGGTCTGAACATCCAGCGCCAGCAAATGCCCGGAAGATTCCCCCCCAAGACGCCAGCCATGCTCATCCAGTTTCTGCATCACATAACGGTCACCGACTCTGGCTCGCACAAAAGGAATATCCAGCTCCTGCATCGCCAGCTCCAGCCCCATATTACTCATCAGGGTTCCGACCACCCCTCCCTGCAAACGACCGGATTGCTGTGCATAAGCCGCCATGATGTACAACAACTGGTCACCATCAACCAGTTCACCACGATGATCAACCATAACCACCCGGTCACCATCCCCATCAAACGCGATACCCAGATCAGCACTTTCTTCCAGCACCTTGCACTGCAATCGTTTCGGTTCAGTGGAGCCAGTTTCACGATTAATATTAAATCCGTCGGGCTGATTTCCCAACACCACAATATCAGCTCCCAGCTCGGAAAACACCGCAGGTGCGATCGCATAGGTAGCGCCATGTGCGCAATCCAGCACAATCTTCAAACCGCGCAAATTCAACGAACTGGCCGTTCCTTTACAGAATTCGGTATAGCGGCCAGCGGCATCGTTGATCCGGACAGCCTTACCTAGCTGCTGTGATTCCACACAGACCATGGGTTGCTGCAGATAATGCTCAATGGCACCTTCCGTCTCATCAGGCAGTTTTTGCCCAACGCCAGAGAAAAACTTGATGCCGTTATCGTAATAAGGGTTATGGGAAGCACTGATAACAATGCCAGCCTGGGCACGAAAAGTTCGGGTCAGATAGGCAATCCCCGGGGTTGGAATCGGCCCCAGCAAGGCAATATCCACCCCCGCCGCCGACAGCCCGGCTTCGAGCGCCGACTCAAACATATAGCCAGAAATACGGGTATCCTTGCCTATCAGGATTTTGCTTTTTCCTTGCCGAGAAAAGACCTTGCCAGCGGCCCAGCCGAGCCGCATGACAAAATCAGGAGTAATTGGTGACTCACCCACCCGGCCGCGGATACCATCGGTACCAAAATATTGTCTAGCCATGACGCACCCCCAGAGTTGCCGCTACTACCTGCATTGCCTCTACGGTCTCCCGTACATCGTGTACGCGTAAAATGCGCGCACCCTTCATGGCACAAATCACAGCTCCGGCAACACTGCCGATCATGCGCTGATCCGGCTCCGTCACACCGGTTACTTCTGCAATCATACGTTTCCGAGACAGGCCCGCTAACAATGGCAAGCCTAACCGGCTCAGCCGCTGCAGATGACACATCAACTCATAGTTATGGTCACAGGTTTTACCAAAACCAAAACCCGGATCAATCAGCAATTGGCTTTTATCTATTCCGGCTGCGACGCAAGCGGCAATGCGTTGTTCAAGAAAATGGCAGACTTCATCCACCACGGACTCATAGCGAGGGGCTTGCTGCATGGAATCAGGCTGCCCCTGCATATGCATCAGACACACAGGCAACCTACTGGCTGCCGCCGCTTCGATAGCACCATGACGACTCAGTGCCCGCACATCATTGATCATATGGGCACCCGCCGTGGCGGATTCAGTGATCACCGCTGCGGTGCTGGTATCAACCGAAATCACCACATCCAGCTCTCTGGCTATCGCCTCAACGACCGGCACGACACGATCCAGCTCTTCCGCCGTAGACACCGGATCAGCCCCTGGGCGGGTAGACTCACCGCCAACATCGATTATCCCGGCACCTTCAAGAACCAGTCGCTCGGCCTGACGCAAAGCAGCATCCAGGCTGTTATAACAGCCACCATCAGAAAATGAATCCGGCGTTGTATTCACAATCCCCATCACCACCGGGCGAACCAGAGACAGTTGGCGTTTACCACATTGAAGAATCACTGCATTTTTATCCGTTCAGATAGTGGAGAAACATCCTGTTTTCCACACACTTGTCACCGAACCGGCGTATCCACCCCGGCCATCGCATTATCAGGCTGAATAATCAGCAAACATTATTGGCAATACCCAGAAACGGAAAGAGCGGCCATTGCCGCTCCTTGCCAAGCCTCACAGAGACGGTCAGCGATCGCTGACTGACTCTCCTTCGGCATCATCCTTTGGATCCTTTGCCATATCGCGACTTTCTTCGCTGGCAGGTGCGGATGGACCCGATGAGTTACGATCATCCCAGGACTTCGGTGGGCTAGGCTTGTGCCCGGCCATGATTTCACTGATTTGATCAGCATCAATCGTCTCGTATTCCATCAAGGCGTCTTTCATCAATTCAAGCTTGTCCCGATGCTCTTCCAGGATAGCCGCCGAACGCTTGTAACATGTATCCAGCAAATCCTTGATTTCAGCATCGATGACCCGGGCCGTTTCATCAGACAAGTGCGACAACTGGCCACCACCACCTGAACCCAGATAACCTTGCTGTTCTTCTTCGGTATACAGCTGTGCGCCGAGTTTCTCGGACAGGCCCCACTTGGTGACATAATTACGCGCATACTTGGTCGCGCGCTCAATATCATTGGAAGCGCCAGTCGTCACGCCATCCTTGCCCAGTGTCATCTCTTCAGCAATACGGCCACCATAGAGCGAGCAGATATTACTTTCAATACCTCGCTTGCTGATTGAATGTCGATCTTCCTCTGGCAAGAACATGGTGACACCCAATGCTCGTCCGCGAGGAATAATGGAAACCTTGTAAACCGGGTCATGCTCCGGCATCAGGCGTCCGACAATGGCATGACCAGCTTCATGATAGGCTGTATTGGTTTTTTCTTTCTCCGACATCACCATGGTCTTGCGTTCAGCACCCATAAGGATTTTGTCCTTGGCCTGCTCGAACTCTTCCATGGTGACGCGATTACTGTTGGCACGTGCAGCAAACAAGGCTGCCTCGTTTACCAGGTTGGCCAGATCCGCACCTGAAAATCCAGGTGTACCACGGGCAATCAAGGAAGCGTTGACGTTGTCAGCCACCGGTACTTTGCGCATGTGTACTTTGAGAATCTGCTCACGCCCCCGGATATCTGGCAAACCAACCACCACCTGGCGGTCAAAACGACCAGGACGCAGCAATGCAGGGTCCAGCACATCCGGACGGTTGGTTGCAGCAATAACGATAATACCGTCATTGACTTCAAAACCATCCATCTCAACCAGCAGCTGGTTCAGGGTCTGTTCACGCTCATCATTACCCCCACCAATGCCAACGCCACGGGAGCGGCCAACGGCATCGATTTCGTCAATAAAGATAATACAAGGAGCCTGCTTCTTGGCCTGATCAAACATATCCCGTACACGGGATGCACCAACACCAACAAACATTTCGACAAAATCAGAACCGGAAATCGAAAAGAACGGCACCTTGGCTTCACCAGCAATGGCTTTCGCCAACAGGGTTTTACCTGTACCGGGTTGACCCACCATCAACACACCACGGGGAATCTTGCCTCCCAGCCGTTGGTACTTGCCTGGATCACGTAAAAACTCAACCAGTTCTTTGACGTCTTCCTTGGCTTCGTCGCAACCGGCGACATCTTCAAAAGTCGTCTTGATCTGATCTTCGCTCAGCAATTTGGCTTTGCTTTTACCGAAGGCCATCGGGCCGCCCCGACCAGAACCTCCACCTTGCATCTGCCGCATAAAAAACATGAATACCGCCAGAATGATCAGGATTGGCAAGGATGCCAGCAGCAGCTGGGTAAAGAAGCCTTGTTTCTCTGGCTTCTCACCCACTACCTTCACTTGATTATTCAGCAGGGTATCCATCAGCTTATCGTCGTACGCTGGCAGCACGGTTTCAAACGATTCACCATTGCTGCTGATGCCAGTAATGTTCTGACCCGCGATGGTGACGCGTTCAACCTGGCCGCTTTCAACAGCAGTGATAAATTCTGAATACGACAGTTCGTTACCACGTCCGACGTTCTGGAAGTTGTTAAACACCATCATCAGGACCGCAGCAATCACTGCCCACAGTACGAAATTCTTTGCCATGGGTGGCACTACCTCTCTATTACAGGCTTATGACGCCTTGATTCTTCTTAGCTTAGCAAGCATCTACTAGCCACGGAAACCTTTCGCAACAATATAGACTTCCCGAGACCGTGGCCTGGATGCCTTGGGCTTGCGAATCAGCACTTTGTCAAAGGATGAACGAAGATCTTTGAGGTAATCATCATACCCTTCTCCCTGAAATACCTTGGCAACAAAATTGCCGCCACGGCTCAACACTTGCCGCGCCATATCCAGCGCCAGCTCAACCAGATACATCGCACCGGGCTGATCAATCGAACTTACCCCACTCATGTTGGGGGCCATATCTGAAATTACAAGGCTCACCGGGTTGGAGCCAATGCGTTCCATCAACACATTAAATACTGATTCTTCAGTAAAATCGCCCTGAATAAAGTCAACACCGGCTATCGCATCCATAGATAAAATATCAGAGGCAATCACCACACCCCGCTCTCCCACCCGCTGCACCACCACCTGTGACCAACCACCCGGAGCCGATCCCAGATCGATCACCGTCATGCCGGGGCGAATCAGCTGGTCTTTTTCATCCAGCTCTATCAGTTTATAGCTGGCACGGGTTCGATAACCATCCTGCTGTGCTTTCTGGACATAAAAATCATCCACATGTTCCTTTAACCAGCCTGCACTGGATTTCGATCGCGCCATAGGGGTTTGCCTTCCGGTCAGATATACTCTTGCATCATGCCCTGCTTGTCAGGGGCCCCGCTACCGGGGCAAACTATTTTAACACTCTCATCCGAGGGCCGGACAAACAAATGCCGCTCACCAACGAACAAAAAAAAGCGTATCGCGCTATTGGACACAACCTGAACCCGATTGTTACCGTCGCCAGCAATGGCCTGAGCGAAAACGTACTCGATGAACTCAATCGGGCACTGGACGACCATGAACTGATCAAAATCAAGATTTCGGTCGGTGACAGGGAGCTGAAAAAAGAAGTAATCGCCGAGCTGTTAAAGCTTAGTAAAGCCATACTGGTACAGCAAATCGGCAATACCGCCTTGCTGTTACGCCGTAACCCACGCGCCAAAATCAATTTGTCCAACCTGCAGCGTGGCGACCACAAACTGTAAATATCAAGGCTCCACTTCACACCCCGACCGAGACAAATGCTCACAGCACCGATCGGGGTGCAATCATGACCCAGACAACCCCCAGCACACACAGGGCATGCATCAACATCATCTGCAGCTTCCACCAGGGCATCAGGCCAAAATACGCCAATGACAACAGCAGCATAGCCAGCAGTATCTGGGTCATCCTTGATTGCGGGTGTAAAACACCATCAAACACAGCCAGAGCAATCATCAATAGCGCCACAGCGATACCCACCAGTATCATGCCATGCATTACCACCAAGCCATGCTGTGGAAAATACCCTTGCTGTCCCAGCAGCGGCCGCACCAACCAGGTACAGATCCAGAGACCACCCAACCAGACTGTCCGCAGTAACATCAAATAATCCCGAACCACAAGAAGCCCCCATCAGACTGACTGGATTAATTCCCTTGTACTCACATGATCGATCACAGCAAAAAACGCCAGAGGAAAAACATTCGTGAAAATCTGGCATATAAATCCAATCTGTCGATAATAAGATAAAAACAAGGTAATCCTACATGACAGATATCCTGATCACAGGCACCGGCCTGTACACACCTAATGACAGCATCAGCAACGAGGAGTTGGTAAGCGCTTATAACACCTGGGCAGAGCAGCACAACCAACGTAATGCCGACGCCATTACCGCAGGCCAAGCCACCGAAGCTCCCCTCTCCAGTGCCGCCTTTATTGAAAAAGCCTCCGGCATCCAACATCGTTACACCATGCACAAACAAGGGATGCTGGACCCATCACGTATGCGGCCAACCTTTACAGCCACCCAGCCAGGAGAACCACCAGAGGCTGTTATTATGGGTATGGCAGCCGCTCGCGATGCCTTGGCTGCCGCCAAGCTGCAAGCCGCTGATATCGACCTGCTGATCGTCGCCTGCACAAACCACCAACGCGCTTACCCTTCCATCGCTGTAGAAATCCAGCACAGACTTGGCTGCTCAGGTTACGCCTACGACATGGGCATTGCCTGCTCATCGGCTACCTTTGGGCTGATTAGCGCTTACAACGCCCTCAAAGCAGGAACTGCCAAACGTGCATTATTGGTAAACCCGGAATTTGTAACACCTCAGGTCGATCTGACTTCACGTGACAGCCACTTTATTTTTGGTGATGTCGCCACCGCCGCCGTTCTCGAACCGGCTGATGCGGCCCACCCCAAATCCGGCTTCAAAATTCTCGACACCCAACAACTCACATCTTTTTCCGACAACATTCGCTGTGATGGCAACTACACCGACCACTGTCAGGATGCCCTGCCGGAGAGCCGACCCTACTTCAAACAGGAAGGTCGCAAGGTATTCAAGGAATTGCTGCCACTGGTAACCGACCTGATTGAAAACCAACTGACGCACAATCACCTGCAAGCCAGCGAACTGAAACGGATGTGGTTACACCAGGCCAATATCAATATGAACCTGTTTGCAGCCAAAAAGCTGCTCGGCCGACTCCCGGAACCACATGAAGCTCCAATTGTACTGGATGAGTTTGCCAATACCGCCTCTGCCGGTTCAGTTATTGCTTTTCACCGCCATCATGATGATTTTAACCCGGGCGACAAAGGGCTGATTTGCTCCTTCGGGGCAGGCTACTCCATTGGCAGCCTGTTGATTGAGAAATGCTGACACCACACCCCATACCCAAAACACGTCAGCGCAGATGTAAACACCAACTAACAGGAATTGACTCATGTCTTCACAAGAAGAAGTTGATTGTCATTATTTCCTTTATTTCAAGTAACCTTCATTAGCGTTAAACAAAACGCTGTGTCATCTTACCCGGCACTTTGAAGAACATGCCATAACAACGAGGAAGCGTGCATGACTCGCCAACATTCTTACGATCGCGAAGCCCTTTTAGCTTGCGGTCACGGTCAACTTTTTGGTGAAGGGAACGCCCGTTTGCCATTGCCTAACATGCTGATGATGGACCGCATAACCAACATCAGCAACGAAGGCGGACATTATGGCAAAGGTGAAATTGTTGCCGAATTGGATATTGACCCATCTCTGTGGTTTTTCGACTGTCATTTTGAAACAGACCCGGTTATGCCTGGCTGCCTTGGCCTGGACGCCATGTGGCAGCTGGTTGGATTTTATCTGGGATGGCGTGGCAACCCGGGCCGAGGACGCGCACTGGGTAGCGGTGAGGTTAAATTTCGTGGCCAAGTACTGCCAACCGCCAAAAAAGTGACCTATCGCATCAGTATCAAACGTGTGATGGAGCAAAAACTGGTCATGGGTATTGCGGATGCCAGCATGGAAGTAGATGGTCGCGAAATTTATACCGCCAAAGACCTGCGTGTTGGGCTATTCACATCAACAGAGAATTTCTGAGGCTCGCCACAAGACTGATTCCACACCACGGTACGCCGTGGTGACAAACACACATCAGCACTACTTACTAATAACAGATATCCTTAGCAACACTCCACGGCAAAGTCGCACACAGCAAGGGCATTCGATTAACACTCCTGGCTGCTTTAATTGCCCGATTAAACGTATCACCACCAGGTAATTGAACCTGACGTATAATCCAGCGTTGCTGGTCAGCACGCAATTTCTCCCAGGCAATAAAAGCGTACCGGAACAGATTTCTGTATAAGCCGCGTTCATTTGGCGCTATGTGCATCAGCTGATCCAAGCGCATCTGAATGCGTTCTGCTGGAGCGTTATAGGCAATTTCTGCGGATAACGCAGACAAGGGGTAATAAGGCCAATCCGGTCGGATTTCTGCGGCCCTATCCCAATAAGCCGCCGACTGCATCAACATCTCGCTACGTGCTTCATCACTCAACAGCACTCCCTGTCGATGCAAAAAAGAACCTTTTGCCTCATAAATATCAGGAATACCCACGATATCCAGCTGCTCTGCAGTATCGAGCCAGCCATTACTTCCAGAGGCTGATACCTCCGCACGCTCCCCAATCAGTACAAGAGAATGTACAAACGATAAATAAATGCAGGCAACAACAACGGGAAGGGCTAAAAGCCAAAAGAAACGTCCGAACACACCCAGCCATGCGGGTGCGTTCGCAGTAGCAACCGCCCTGGAATCAGGACGGTTTATCATCAGCGGTGTAACCATAGGCATCGTAATAACCAGCATAGTAGCCATAGCTACTGTAACGAGCTTCCTTGTTTACATCCAACTGATTCAGCAACACACCAAAGATACGAGCGTTTGAATCGTCCAGCTTGCTCAGACTTCCTTTCACCCATTTATCCTTGGTCGCATCCGCTTTCACAACGTACACCACACCATCAACCAGCGTTGAAAGATACAATGCATCACTGACCAGGCGCATAGGCGCAGTATCGATAATGATACGATCATAACGGCCACGCAAGGTGTTCAGTAATTGCTCAAAATTACGAGAGCTTAGCAGTTCCAGCGGGTTTGGAGGAATCGGTCCTGACGGAATAACATCAATACTCAAATCTTCCAGGTGATGAATACATTCATCCAGTGCATCCGGATACGCCACCGCATTCGACAGACCTTTACTGTTATGAGGCAAGCCCAATTTCTTCGCCAGAGTGGGGCGGCGCATGTCAGCATCGATCAGCAAGGTTTTTTCCATCTGACCATAAGCCTCAGCCAGGTTGGCAGAAGTGGTCGTTTTCCCTTCACCAGGCACCGACGATGTTAACAGCACCACCTTGGCTGAATGCTCCAGGCCAGCCAGCGTCAAACTGGTACGCAACGTCCGTACCGACTCCGAAAAACCATGCAAGGCATCATCAGAGAACGCCCGTACCAGTCGCCCTTCCTCAAGCCCCAGTTTTTTTAATACTGACGCCTCAATCATAGGCAGCATACCCAATAACGGCATACCCAACTTACGGTCAACATCTTCAGCATTTTTGAGCGTTGCATCCAAGGCATCCAGCAAAAACGCCAACCCAACCCCAAACATTAAACTGACTATCATCGCCAAGGCAACCACCAGTTTTTTATTGGGCTTAACCGGTGCATTAGGCAATACCGCCGGGTCAGAAATACGGGCATTGGCAGTTTGCAAATCACCGGTTTCCGTGGTCTCACGTATACGATTAAAAAATGTCTCGTACATGGTCCGGTTGGCATTCACTTCACGTGTATATTCATTCAAGGCAAATTCTGTGCGATTCAAATTCCGCACATCCTCGATTTTGTCCGCCAAGGCTTGCTCTAATGCTGCTTCTTTGGTTTTAGCTGAAGCATATTCAGTTTCAATAGCGGCAGCCAGCCGTCGCATTTGTGTTGCTACTGATTCACGCACAGCATCCAGATCCGATTGCGCGGCAATCATTTTGGGGTGCTTGTTACCATAACGTTTGGAAAGCTCAGATACTTTTAATTCAGCCTGGGTTTCATTTCCCCGAAGATTGACTACCAACGGGTTACTGAGAATCACAGGTAAACTGCTCAAACTGTTATAACTACGATCTTTTAACGACTGCAGTTGCTGATAAACAGTTTCCGCTTCCAGCCGCTTGGAACTGGCATCCACCAACCGCTCAGTAATTTCATCCAGCTGTTTTGACACCAAGGTATCCACACCAGCAACATCAATCAGGTTATTGGCTTCACGATAATTCTGCAGCTTTTGCTCCGAGGCTTCCAGTCGCTGCTTTAAACCACCCAAGCGTTCTGTCAACCAAACAGCCGCCTGCTGAGTCAAGCCAATACGAGCTTCCATTTGCGACTGAATATAGGCATTCGCCATCGCATCTGAAGCTACCTGCGCCAGCTTTGGATCACGACTTTCTACTGATATTTTCACCAACTGGGTTCTCGCTAACGGCGCAATAGACACAGATTTCCAGAAGGTATTAACTGTAACAGCAAGAATAGCCGCTTCAGTAGGAGGTTCCCTTTCTCCGACAATATATTCACGTAGAGAAAAAGATTTTCTATTCGCTGGGTGAAAGGGATTAAATTCCGGGTTTTCTACCAAATTCAATTCAAGCGCCACTCGCTTGGCCAACTCCCGAGACTTCAGTATTTCAAACTGGGTCTGAAAATATTCGGACGATTGACCATTCAAGCCATATACTTCTTCAATCGATAAAATTTTGGCTTCTTCTGCTTCAATCAATAATGTAGTGGTAGCCCGATACACAGGCGTCATCGACATTACCACCAAAGCGGCAATAACAGTCGCCACAACACTGAGAGCAATAATTTTGGTCAAATGGCGACGAAACACATGCCAATAATGCATCAAATCGATAACTTCGACTGATTGAGGTACTGAAGAACCAAACTCCAGTGTTCTTTCATTCATATTCATATACCAATCAGAAGAAACTCTGCTCCACAGTAATCACATCGCCAGGTTGAACAACATCGTAAAGCTTTAACGCCTTCTTCTTTTTACTTTGCTGTTGCTTTTCACTCACCGATTCATAAGGGCTTTGGTCATGCATGACAAAAATTTTGCCTTTGGAAGCACGCTCAGTGAATCCCCCCGCAATAGAAATAGCCTTATCAACCGTCAACCCAGGGTGAAAAGCATAATTCCCTGGCCTTGCTACCTCGCCAGTGACATAAAACGGCCGATACTCTACGATAGACACCGTCACACTGGGATCCAGTAAATACGGACCCTTCAAGCGCTTGACCAGATTTAACTCTAGTTCTTTAGGGCTGAATCCAGCAACGGTCACATCACCCAACAACGGGAAAGAAATATCACCAGACAAGCCAATACGCACGTTCAAACTCAAGTCTGGCTCATCATACACACTGATTTGAATAACATCACCAGCACCTAAACGATACTGACTGGAGTCCGCCAATGTGGCGAAGGAGAGAAAAACAAGAACAAACAGGCTGGGCAACCGCAGCATTAGGACATCCTGTAAACAACTAACCAAAAAAATCACCGGCCATAAAACTGACCGATGATTTACAAGCTTCAAGAGGTGTTAACTCAGAATGCCAAGTTAAGACCCACTGATAAGACTTGCTGCTCATAATCAAGGCCAGAAGCATCGGAGCTTCGAGACGTTTTTTCCAAACCAGCAGTTACATCCAGCATTTTATTTGGCGAGAAAATTCCTGTCACACCCATAGCCGTTGTCGTATCTTGACGATCTTCATCATCACCACTGGCCACTACGAAGTTATCCTTGTTCAGAGATAACTTGGCATTCAAAGCCCATCGGGGAGAAAAAGTATGATCCCAACTCAACTTGGTATATTGATTGGCATTGTAGTTGCCTGGCCCGGTAGTCTCTTTCGCTGACTCACTAGTGGTGAAATTCAGTACAGAATACGTTTTAGGAGACCAAGTAATACCTGCCTCCCAAGCAAAGCGGCTATCACTATCCACATCCTCACCATCAAAGTCGCGAGTTGTGGTACCAACTTTCACATTACCAGTTGTTTTACCGGCAATATCCCAACTGGCACCGGCCAGCAGCGTCATAATGCTACCATCCTTTTCCTCGATAGCTGTATCAGTATCGTAGGCCAGAGTCGCATTACGTAACTCAAATAAAACCCGTGTTGCAGAGCTGACTTTCAACCCCAGCTCAGCGCCAATTGTTGTTTTGTCATAGTTCAAATCGTCGGTGGCTGAGGCGTTATTGGAGTATTCCTTGTTAAACATAGCCCCATACACAGTTACATTGGCAAACGCGCTGTCTGCACCATAAGTGTAGTAACCATCGATCGTTGTATCCTTGTACACACTGGGGTCAATTACAGTTTGCCCTTCCAATGAGCCAGAACCACGTGGATCATGGCCTTTATTCAGAGAGAAATTCAATCCCAGTTCCTGACGGGACGTCATTTCGATTGCGCCTCCAAAAGTCAGCAACTGATCAAGGTAATTATCATCGGAGTCGGCATCGTAGGAAGCACTTTCCACTTCATAATAAGCCGCCAGCTGAGTAGCGCCCAAGTCTGCCGCCAAGCCAACATTAGGTCGGATCGTGGTAATTGTTGAGCCTGTTTCATCATCTTCTTGTAGGTAGATGTTGCTATCGTCACTGATGGATACTTCCACACCAGGCAGCAATGTCACCCCACTTCCAAGCATAATTCCATCTGGTTGAACTGCATATGCCGTCGTGCTCACGGACGCCATTGCAAACAAAGGTAGCTGCCAAGCTTTCATATCAATCCTCTCATAACTGGCTTGTATAAGTTTTACGTCTGCCAGAGTCTCTGGCGTCCAAAATTCGGGCAATTATGACCGTTACTTACAGAAATTAACAGCGAGCAAATTCCCATTCACTCCAAAACACGACTCATCGACAATTCTCTTGCCAGTGCCGTCACAAGAACAGGCCATTCTCTGGTATCACGCAACAAAACAACCCAGTCGTTCATAAAATTCCAACAACATCCTTACCAAAACCAAGCTACCATACCTTGTCTTCAGAGGTTGCGTACAATGATTAATTCTCGAAAAAACCAACCCAATCCCGACAAAACTTCACTCACTATCCATTGCTTTTACAAAACAGGCACTGGCGCGATACTACATTCAGGATGTGAACAATATATGAAAGAGAGTGACTCCAGTCAAAAACACGTCACACTTAAAAGCAGCAATGCTGGCAAACATCATTGACACCCAATCGCTCCTGTACTTCGATCGCATAATGATACTTGGCATAAAATCAAAGTATCCCAAGGGTCGAATCAGTGAACATGACTTCCTGTGAATCCTTTGAAAAAGGTCAAAAACACAATTTTGACATCCATCCACAGTGACCAGTTTCTAATATAATCAAGGTCATAATCCACGCGGCCAGACATTTTATCCAGCGTGTCTGTTTCACCCCGGTAGCCGTTAATCTGCGCCCACCCAGTGATCCCCGGTTTCACCTTGTGACGCAGCATGTAATAGGGGATCAGCTTGCGATACTCTTCATTATGAGCCACTGCATGGGGGCGAGGCCCAACCACTGACATACGTCCCTGCAACACATTGATAAACTGCGGCAGTTCATCCAAGGATGTCTTGCGTATAAATGCCCCAACACGGGTAATCCGTGCATCCCCTTTACGAGCCTGAACAACGGTATCGGAATTTTCCATCACACTCATGCTTCTGAATTTCCACACCTGAATCTTGCGACCATCCAATCCGTATCGGTATTGTTTGAAAATCACAGGGCCGGGCGAGGTGTACTTTACCGCAGCAGCAATAATCAGCATAGGCAGAGCAATCATACTCAGTACACAAAGAGAAAACGTCACGTCAAACAGGCGCTTCAGGACGTCGTTAAAACCAAAGATAGGGGTATCGTAAACACTGATAGTCTGCATGTTGCCCACCTCACTCAAGCGAGCATGAATCAGATTGTAGGTAAAAAAGTCTGGTATCAGATGAACAGATGCGGTGGTATCCCCACAATGCTGCAAAATTTCATCTATGCGACCTTGAGCCTTGAGCGGTAGCGCCAGAAAAATCACCTCGAACTCGCCATTACGCGTGCGGGTGATCAATTCATTAATGCGGCCTTCCAAGTGAATGTCCGGATACTCTTCCAGTACCCGATTACTGCTGCGATCATCAAAGAAACCACCAAACTCGTAACCCAGCTCAGGGATAGATTCCAATTGCTCGCGCATGGCCAGGGCACATTCATTAACACCAACGATGGCTGCTCGGCGGGTGTTAACCCCCTTGGCTCGCAAATACCCCAGGAAACGACCAAATCCCAAGCGCCACAGCATCAACAACAGCAGGCTGGACAACATCCAGCCCCCCATCACCACTCGGGAATAATCAGCCGTTACCTTGGCAAAAAAGGCAAGTGCCATCAAACCGACACAAACCATCAGCCACACCGCCCCTGCAACAGAAAGAATACGCAGAGCCGAAGTGCCACGCCAGGACCGATACACCCCAAATGATTCAGCCATCAACAAGTAAGCCACGGCTGCCAGCAAACCAGTCGACACATACACGGAGGTCATGGGCTGGCTGTAAGCCCACAAACACAGTGGTAACAGCCCCAGGATCAGCACAACATCCAATAAACGAAACAGAGCGCTATAAGTATTTTGATACGATCGAATCATTCCCTGAGCTGTCATCACACGTCTCTCATTAACATTGTTTGACTCAATCTGAACACATCCATAACCATGCCTATCCATCCACTTCTGATTTACTGCTTACCTACTTCTCCGTACCCGGGCTTTTACCTACCTACACCCAGGCTGCTATCTTTAACGGCCCGTCCAATCCACTCCAGCCATCACATGGAAAAACAACATCAATCTTACAGTCGTCACCCTGTGCAGCTAGCAAAATTATCCTGACTACACCGTGAAGTGTCCATCACTTTAAAACAGCAACAACATCAATTCTTCCTCAGACAGTCCAGTAGCAGCACCCAAAAACACTGACGGAAGCTATTTTCTGACACACACATCGTGCGCCTGACCACAGCCCAGGAAATTATCCTCCAGAAAAATCCTCACTCTCCTGAAAGACGAGTTACCCCGCAACTGCCGCTATAACCACTCGGGCATCAGGCAACATCGTCTGTAACCGGCTTTTCAGTGCCTGCTTGGCAGCGGAGTCGCCATGCACAATCCGGATATCCAGCGACGGATATCGCATCCGCCTGACAAAGTTGATCAAGTCTGGCTGATCCGCGTGGGCACTGTACCCTGACAAGGTCTGAATATTGGCTCGAATGGTTACACGATCTCCATCCAAAACCACGTACCCTCCCTCCGGCCCCCAGTACTGGATATCCCGCCCGGGTGTCCCTTTGGCCTGATAGCCTACAAATAGTACATCTGTGCGTTTATCGGGCAGCAGTGCTTTCAAGTAATTCACAATACGCCCGCCAGCACACATGCCACTGGCAGCAATTACAATTGCTGGCCTGCCAGTACGCCGCAAGTAGTCTACCGTTTGTAGATGTTCTTCATGGGAATTGATCGTTAATAATTGCTCAAATGACAATGGATGACGACCTCGCGCCTCCGCATCCCACAAGCGACTCAAACGGCGATACTGACGTGTAAATTCAGCCGACTCGCTTGCGATCACAAGCCAAGCTCTCAGTACCAATATCCAACTCAATATATGCCGACCCGAGGATATGCCCGGCCACCCGAAAACGGGCCTTCACCGGTGCTGAAGACTGCTCAAAACCCGCAACATCAAACCAGTGATCATAATCCATCGGTACCAGTTGCGACGCCAGCGCACCGACTACCCCATCGATAATCGAACGATTACGAGTCACCCCGACTTTAAGTGCATCTTCAATCACCATCGGCAGCAATTCACAGGTCGCTGAAGTTGCATAGATTGGCCCATCAAATCCAGCCGCCAGCAAATAAGGAATACGCCCAACGTGATCAATATGACAATGCGTGACCAGTAATGCCCGGACACTGCCTACCTCAAAACCAATACGCGTACGATCCTGTTCACTGTCCGGCTCGCCGGATGCTGTCGCCTCAGCTCCCTGAAACAAGCCACAGTCGACCAGTAACGACTCCCCGCTGTCGACAGTCAATCGGTGACAAGAGCCTGTTACACCAGACACGGCACCGTGATGCTGAAGATGGTACATTCTCCCTCCTTGGGACAACCCAAAAGGACATCACCCCAAACGGTACGATCTTTTTTATTCAGATGTCCTGCTGGCTAGTCCATTAGCCAAGTTTTGCAATATTAATAAAAACCAATGGTTACTGATCAAGCATCCCCACCAAATAAATCCCGGGTGTACACCTTGTCTTCAACCCCTTCAAGATCCGCTGACAAACGATTCGCCACAATCACATCACATGTCTGCTTGAACGCATCCAGGTCACGAATGACCCGAGAGTGGAAGAAATGCTCTTCTTGAAGCACCGGTTCATAAACCACAACTTCAACACCCTTGGCCTTGATACGCTTCATGATGCCCTGGATCGCCGACGCTCTGAAGTTGTCTGAGTCCGACTTCATTACCAAACGATAAATACCAACTACTTTGGGATTCCGTCGCAAGATAGCTTCTGCAATATGATCTTTACGAGTTCTGTTGGCATCCACAATGGCTCTCACCAGATTACTTGGTACTTCTTCAAAATTGGCCAACAACTGCTTGGTATCTTTCGGCAAACAATAACCACCATAACCAAACGATGGGTTGTTGTAGTGAGATCCAATTCGAGGGTCAAGGCCAACCCCTTCGATAATTTGACGGGTGTTCAGACCATGGGTTTCTGCGTAACTGTCCAGCTCATTAAAATACGCTACACGCATCGCCAGATACGTATTGGAAAACAACTTCACGGCTTCCGCTTCAGTTGAGTCGGTAAACAGTACATCAATATCCTGCTTGATCGCAGCATCGGACAGCAATTTGGCAAACACCTGGGCACGTTCAGAACGCTCACCAATAATAATCCGTGAAGGATACAGGTTATCGTACAGTGCCTTGCCTTCACGTAAAAACTCTGGCGAAAAAATCACATTGGTGCAGTTCAATTCCTGCTTCAAGCGCTTCGTAAAGCCTACTGGAACCGTCGATTTCACCACCATCACAGCGGTGGGATTGATCGCCATCACATCCCGAACCACACTCTCTACCGTAGAGGTATTAAAGTAGTTGGTTGCCGTGTCGTAATCCGTAGGTGTTGCAATCACAACATAAGAGGCATCGGCATAAGCTTCTTGTTTATCTAGCGTCGCACGAAAGTTCAGCGGTTTTTCGGCCAGATAATGCTCAATCTCAGCATCCACGATAGGAGACTGCTTCCGGTTCAACATCTCGACTTTCTCTGGAATCACATCCAGAGCAACAACTTCATTGTGTTGGGCCAGCAACATGGCATTGGACAACCCGACATAACCTGTGCCTGCAATGGCGATTTTCATAACATGTATCCATAAACAATAAATAAAATTATCAAGCCAACAAGCGTTAGCGACACGAGTACAACCTACCCACTAACGATCCGTTGTACCCGCTCCAGACACTGATTAACCAATGTCTTCGCTTTTATATAATCATCTGCCTCGGCATAACAACGCAATTCTGGCGCATTACCCGATGGCCGCAAATGCACAATATCACCAGAAGACAAGGTAACCCGCAAGCCATCGGTTGTATCCACCGTTATCGCCTCACCGGGTAAATGCAATGACTCCAGCATCGCATCAAGATTATTGGCCCAGTCGGCAATTAGTGCCTTACTGCTAGTGGTTGGTACATCCTTGATGCGATCGCTGGCGGTAAAGCGCTCGGGTAATTCAGCCAACAACGCACTGACTGGTTTGCCCTGCAATGCACTACCAGCCAGCAACATCAGTGCAGGCAACAGCGCATCACGAGTGGGCAGTGGAGCAATAACTGAATTCTCCATAGCCACGGCACTTTGTAATAAAAACCCACCGTTGGCTTCAAAACCCGCAACCCGGTCAAATTGCTTTGCCAAATCCGCCATCCCCTCAATCACATAAGGCGAACCAATACGCGTACGTTTTACCTCAGCAAATGAACCGCTTTTTTCAATCGCGGTATTACAACTGACTGGCACCGCCAACGCCTGGATATTCAATGCCCGAGCACACAACAATCCAAGAATATCCCCTCTGAGCCAATGGCCATGCTCGTCTGCGATCAAAGGGCGATCGCCGTCACCATCGGTTGAGAAAATCGCATCCAGATTGTATTCAGCCGACCAGGCCAGCGCCTGTTGTTGATCTTCTTCAGAGACAGCTTCGGTATCGATAGGCACAAAGGTATCGGTGCGCCCCAGAGAAATCACCTCAGCCCCCAGACGTCTGAGTACATCCGCATTCAGCTCACGACCGGCGGCGGAATGCTCATATAAACCAATACGCTTGCCCTGTAGCAAATCTGCCGCAAACAAGTGTGTATAACGCTCCATATACAATTGACGCGCCTTAACCGATTCGTCTGGCAACAATGGCAATACCGATGGAATCTCAACCTCAGCCTGTAAAATAGCCTGCTCATCCACCTTGGTGATTTCACCATCCGGGCGATAAAACTTGATGCCATTACGATCAAAAGGAATATGACTACCCGTAATCACAATAGCTGGAACACCATCCTGCATGGCTTGCAAAGCCAGCGCTGGCGTAGGTAACACGCCATAATAATCGACTTCGACACCCAGCTTCACGGCAGCTGCAGCACACGCAGCAGCCATTGCTGGACTGCTGGGGCGGCGATCAATCCCCAGCGCTACCCGCTCAACAGTAAACTCCTGCTTCATTACATGCAGAAAGGCCTGTGTAAACGCGGCACACACCGGATCAGTAAATTGTTCAACCAGACCACGAGCGCCACTGGTGCCAAACTGGATACCACTGGCCGCCAGGATATTATTGGAAGTTAACAACATCGATTACCCACACCTTTCTGTCTGTTTTTGATATTCCATTATAAAGCTGACTGATAAATCAGGGCACCTATCAGGCTCGGCCGTACAAGTCTTTGAAACGTACAATGTCGTCTTCTCCAAGATACGATCCGGACTGCACTTCGATCATTTCAAGCTCGATCACACCGGGGTTTTCCAGTGCATGTACCTGACCGATAGGAATATAAGTGGACTCGTTTTCTGTCACCAGATACGTTTCTTCACCATTGGTTACTTTTGCCGTACCAGATACCACAATCCAGTGCTCAGCCCGATGATGATGCATTTGGACCGATAATTTTGCACCTGGCTTAACCGTAATACATTTAACCTGGTAACGTTCGCCATTATCGACGGAATCGTATTTGCCCCAAGGGCGATAGACTTCCCGGTGCTGCTCGAACTCAGAGCGCCCCTGTTGCTTGATTTGAGCCACAATTTTTTTGACTTCTTGCACCTTGTCTTTACTGGCAACCAGCAAGGCATCCGGTGTATCGACCACAACCACACCATCCAGGCCCAATGTCGTCACCAGGCGAGCACCGCTATAGACAAAGCTGTTGGTGGTATCTTCCAGAATAACGTCACCGCTGCCCAGAGTGGCATTACCGTTTTCGCATTTATCAGCAATATCCCAGAGAGCAGACCAGCTACCCACATCGCTCCAGCCAGCATCCAAGGGTGCAACCACAACCTGAGCCTCATCGCCATCCAAAGCCGACAGTGGCTCCATAATGGCGTAATCAATGGACTCATCCGGGCATTCCGCAAAGGATTCAGCATCGACCCGAACAAAGTCCATATCTTCTGCCGTGGCTGACATCGCTTTCACACAGGCAGCATGAATATCCGGACGGAAGCGCTCCAGTTCTTCCAGATAACGATCGGCCCGCACCATAAACATGCCACTGTTCCAGAAATAATTTCCGGCATCCAAGTATGCTTGCGCTGTTGCTGCATCTGGCTTCTCAACAAATTGCTGTACTGCCAGGCAACCACCGTCAACTTCCGCTCCCGCCTGAATATAACCATATCCCGTCGCCGCTTCAGTGGGAACAATACCCAAAGTACCAAACTGGCCTGCTTTTACGGCCGGCAGCAGCTGCTCTGCCGCAGACTGGAATGCTTCAATATCCTGAATCACATGGTCAGCAGCCAGAATTAGTAGTACCGGCGCATCTTCACCATCAGGTAAATCTTTCAACACCTGCAATGCAGCCAATGCAATCGCTGGTGCCGTATTACGGCCAACAGGTTCAAGAATAATTGATGTCTTTTTACCACCCAACAGCATTTGTTCCGCCACAAGAAAACGGTGCGCTTCATTACAAATCACCACAGGATCCTGATTTGACAAGCCATCCAGGCGTGCCGCCGTTTGCTGCAACATGGTTAATTGCCCACTCAGCTTCAAAAACTGCTTGGGGTAGGCCGTTCGAGACAGAGGCCACAAACGAGTGCCGGAGCCACCGGCCATGATGACGGGGATCATAAATAAATTCCTTGTACGGTCATTTAACATTTAATTTTTGGTCTTTGTCACAAAATTATATGACTATTCAAAAAAATTCAACAACACTCATTTAAAAGCATAACTCCTTCCATCATTGACTATAGAACAGCTCACGATAGCAACTCCAAATAAGGCTTTAGCATAAAACACTAACGAACAACCAACGCTTGTCTCTACACCTTCATTTCAGCACAATATATTAAAACCAACTCAAAATTTGATCACAACTCAGCCAGTCAATTCCTTATAATGAAAGACAATTTCCTAACGACAAAAGCCATCCTAAAAAGTAATTCACACCTAAAAAACTATCTCAACAACAATTCATCCAACCATAGTGCTGTTTTCTCATCACTCAAACTTCGTTCCCCGAAATTCTTAATGCCTTCGAGGGTAAGGTGATCACCATCACGCCAGTATATAAAATCACAACTAACTATATCTTTTTTTGGATCAAATGAAAATATTTCCATTTGAGAGTGATATAAAATAGATTTTCTCTCATATATTTTATTTTTAATTTCTCGCTCAAGCCGTAAAAAATTTTCTTCTTGACCTCTTCGTAACTTAAATGAATAGTCACACCCTTTGTTGACAATATAATTAATAGAAAAATGTGGCTCTATTCTAGGCCCATACCACACTACTTTAGTTTTTTCCGAAAACAACTCCAAGTAATCGAGGACCAAATCGATAGCATTGAAATCGATAGAAAGCATTCCCATGCTGCCTTCTGCTTGAACCCTATTAAAGACAGCACGTTCATGCAACATACCTTCTGGTCTGAACAATTGGTATCCGGCTTGTTCAAAAATAACGACTTCAAAAATATCCGGATCACTTTCCATCAACTTCACAAACTCCAGATAAGGACATTCAGAACCCATATCCTGGACTCGACAACCACCCTTGGTTGTTCCAAAAACAAATGGATATCCTGTATAAACAGATTTAAACATATCAAAAGTATTAACACTATGACTGTCACCTGAAATAGCAATTCCAGGCCCATATTTTTGATAACAATCATTCAATCTATTTACCACCAATTCATTTATTTCCCATACATTAAAAATACAATCTTCATTATCACGATTTATTTTTAAATCAGTTATATCCTTATAAAGATTATAAGTTTTTATTTGTACTTCATCATGCATTCTATTCCATAACTTCTCGTGCATGGGCACAGTAAGAGCCAGCCCTGCCAACCCCACAACACCAACAGATAAACCTGCAGAACGAGAAAACACATATTTTCTTGAAAATCTTTTCCGGTCCCGAAATGGCAACTCAATATACTTCCAGCTCAGGTAAGCAGCAACCACGGTAATAATGAAAAATTCACACATAACTAGCACTGGTGGCTCTGCATTATAATAATATCGTGCAAAAGCAAAAACCGGCTGATGCCAGAGATATAAACTGTAACTAATTAATCCAACACTGACCATAAAACGGGAGGATAGTAACTTTCCTATGATATCCGCTGAAGAAACACAGCCAATCAAGAGTACCGTCCCAATCACTGGTGGTATTGCCGCAAGTCCAGGGAATAAGATTTGATTGTTGTAAATCAACATAGTTCCTACTACTAATACAACACCAATCCATCGCAACAGCGCTACTACTCTACAAGGAAAATTTCGTATTTTATCTATATTGACTGCAAGATATGCCCCTGCCAGTAATTCCCAAGCCCTTCCAGGAAGTAGAAAAAAAGTAGCTGATGGAGCTCTTTGTATTAACCAATGAGAAAATATCAAGCTACCCAAAATACCAACCAATATAATACCCGACAAATACTTTCTACCAGAAAGCCGAAATATAAAAAGTAAAACTAGCGGAAAGAAAACATAATACTGCTCTTCTACTGCTAAACTCCAAGTATGGAGCAATGGCTTTAATTCTGAGTCAGAATCAAAATAACCACTTTCCATCCAAAAGCCAATATTGGATGAAAATCCAACAGTCAACATTAGACTTTTAAGATATGCATCCATATCAGATGGTAGCATTAGCCACGCTGCCAGCAAACTTGTCACGATCAGAACAACAATCAATGCCGGAAATATTCGTCGAATACGGCGATCATAAAAATCAATCAGACTATATCGACCAGAACCCATATCATTTACTAAAATCGTTGTAATCAAAAAACCACTGATCACAAAAAAAACATCGACACCAACATAGCCACCAGGAAGCAAATTAAAGCCGGCATGGAATAACATAACAGGCAGTATTGCCAATGCCCTAATACCGTCAATTTCCGGTCTATACTTCATTTTAGCCTCATTCTATTCAAATATCTTATTCTGCGCATGATTAATGATCAGTTATTTTTTTGAAAATAAATTTTCAAATAAAAATCGTTTAGGAGGTTTCAAAATAAAATTAATATTAAAAAATATGGCCATTTTTAGCATCACCAATGGAAGAACTACTCCAAACATCATTGCTGCAATAACATGAATATGAAAATCATCAATACCAAAGGCCGCAGCCAATATGATTCTTATTCCGCTAGTAGCAAAAATATGTAGCAAATAGATAACCATACTCATCGAACCTATATATAACAAAACAGGAATATCAAACTTTGACAAAAAGACAGAGCAAGAGATCACAAACCCAATAGATATGAAAGCTATTATCATTGACAACCCCCCCCTATCAAGGTAAGTAAAGCCAAGATAGACATGAAAGTACCATTGCATGACTAAAAAAAGAATCCCAAGCATCGGGAGAAAAAACAAATTTTTACCGCCTACAAGATTCATCAATGTCCTAGAATAAAAAGAAAATATAACTCCAATCATAAAATAAACAAGATAATTTGCATATGAAGAAATCACCCACATACCTAAAAAGCAATCAGAAAAAATCATCATAATCATAGAAACAAAAAACAACCACCACAAGCACTTCCGCCCCCCAATATAATAAACAATCCCAACCAGAGCAAAAATAAAAAACAAAGCATACAAAAACCAAAACTGTGCTCTCGGAATCCATATAGAAAAAATATCCCAAGCCTCAACACTACCATTAGTATATCCAGAAAATAAATACTCTATTGCTCCTTGCACTAACGACCATAAAACATAAGGATATAAAATTGTATCTATTTTATTTCCAAAAAATTTACCAACTCCTCTTTTATCAAAAACATGAACCATATAAATACCAGACAAAAAGAAAAAAAGCGGCATATGAAAACTATATATAATCGAATCCAGAGTATTCATATAAAACTCAGGCATAGCTATACCCGCACTATCCAGTCCGCGTACAGCATGCCCAAAAACCATCAGCAAAATCCCAATAGCTTTGGCATAGTCTACCCATATATCTCTTTCTGTCGTCATATTTTCAATAATCCTCTACATTCGTATAGATTTTACTTTAGACTCTTAAAAAACACACGAATTCTAGAAAGCCTTAAAAAGAAAAACTTGATTTTTTATTTTAACAGAAGCCACACACAAGAAATATTTCATCGATTAATAGCCAAACTTATCAAAAATCAAAGACTCTCTATCTCTGACCAAGTCAATAGTGTCTTTATCATAATAGTCAATATAGTTTGCACTTCGCTTTGACGTATTACTCTTAGGCCTCTGAATAATTTTTTCCCTTTGTTCTTCTTTTATCACAACATTCAAATCATCCAAAGCTTGCAATAAATCCTTTTCCAGTGACTCATTTCTGACAAAATTTCTAATCAGACATTTTTTCTGTTCAAAATCTGCCACTTCGGCAAGATTTAAAAATGGAGGGACTCGTTCATTTTTAGCAGTACAAAATAAATCCAGATAACGAAATGTCAATAATCCAATATGCTCTGCTGCACCAGATACTCCATATCCTTCTCCAAAATCATAATAAAATTCTGGAGCATTTATCATTCTAATCCATTCACGGAAATTTTTCTTATTATTACGATCGGAATATACCCTCTCCCAAGCATTTTGATTTTTATTACGCAGATGCCAAACTTCCTTAAATGCAACCTTGGCATCCTGCTTCCAGCCTAGGCCCATAACTGAGCGATTACCATTAGTTGAATTAGTATAGACGGAACCTTTTCCATCACAGCCGTAGGACCACAAAGAGACATACCAATCTAATGGATTTCTAACAGAGCCAATAAAAGAAACATTCTCTTCGATCATTGCTCGTGGTACTTTATTATGTTTACCAATAAAACTCCCACCAACGACATCCATAAGAATTTCACGAATATGAGTGCACGCCGTTTTGTGCAATTCCAGAAATATAATATTATCGGAAACAAACATACTTAACTCCTGAATAAGTTATCGCCAAGCAAACAATGGGAAAAAACCAAGTCGCCGTTTAACCATAAATAATGCCATTATATTTTGCATAGCTATTGCAAATGCAGTTGCATAAGCCGCACCCTCCACACCCCATTGCCAGGTTGCTCCCACTGCTATCAGTATGGATGAAATGCCTGAAATCAAAGTTATTCTACGAAAATCTTTATCATGGCCACTCATGTTAAGTAAATACCCCACAGAACCGGTAGCCACATTAATCATCTGCCCAGTAGCCATAATAATTAACAAGTGAGATCCCGCCGAATATTCAGGACCAAAAAGCAGCAACACTTTGTCTGAAAAGAAAATAGCACAAAAAAACAAAGGCATTGCAGCCAAAATCATTACTAACGTAGAATTTCTAGCCAAGCTAGATAGCTCCTCTATTTTTTGTGCCTTCCATAACTTTGCAAATCTAGGAGCGACTGTCATATTAATTACAATTAATACAAAACTAATCAGACCTGCTGTTCTTTGTGCTGCAGATAAATATGCAAACAGTTCAGGCTCAACAAAAAAACCTGCGGTTATATTAGCAGACCACTGAACCAATAAAATCATAGTTGCTGCAACCCAAAGATTTGAACTGGACTTCCATAACTCTCCATCAAACAAGCTCTCTTTTGGCCTTCGAAAAACATCAAATATGATAGTTTTGTCTATCGCACTCTGGCGATACCATAACCAAACAGCCAATAGTGAAAAAATAATTGAAGAAAACATAAACAGCTCAAATGCAGCTTTTGCATCAATCGTTCCTCTATCAAAATAAACAACCAGTGCAAAAACAACAAACAACAACCTAACACCCAAATTTTGCAGAACATTGGCAATAAAAAACCGCTGAATACCTTGAAATGAAAAACCAAAAAGACATACCAGAGTAAGAAATGGCAGAGTTAAGCATACATACCGAAGAATTGGTGTAAAAGCATGATCTCCATACACATTAATTGCTACTGTTTCAGACAACAACAGGCCAAGCAAGCAGGCAATACCCACCAAAATAACCACCCAGATTGACCCCCTAGCAAAACGGAGAGTTGTTTCATTAGTAATACCTTCCGCCCCAAACGACCGAACCAGAACGTTATCGAGTCCCATTCTAAAAAATGAAGACCCAACGGTAACAAGACTAAGAGCAAAAAGAAACATTCCTGCTTCTATAGGTGTCATCAGCCGAGTAGCAAAAGCTGTTATTAAAAAAGTAATTCCAACAGAAGCAATCCTAAGAACGCCATTGATTATAGTATTGAGGAAAATCCTGTTCATTTATTCTATCTCTGCAAACGCATTTCATAATCACTAATCAAAAGTTTTTTCTCTCTCGCTAGTAAATACAAGTTATAATCATCTGCATACAACCCCTTAACAATTAATTCTATTTCTTCTTTTTCTTCCTGACAAAGGTAATTTTCCATTTTTTTCTGAGTAGTAACATTATAACTAACAATATCATCACTTATATGATTATTGTTTTTTAAGTACTGCTCAAGCTCATCAATATCCTCAATCGCATATACTCTATCTACTATTTTATTGCCACTATCATCTAATATAAACCAACTTTGAGGCCACAAAGCGTAATCATATTTATATATATTATTGAAATTTGGCTTAAGCCAGTTTTTAACAAATGATGAAAAATCATTAAAATCTGATCCAGAATAAAAATCAGCACATTCAACTTCCACATCATTAGTCCCACCTGATTTAAGAAATCGGTAAGCAGAATACAGACGATCCATAGGATCTCGCACTAAACTAATTGATATTTTTGATGTTCGTAGTGAAGGATCTGTCTTATATATAAAGCCAGCCATTTGATGCCCTATTGATTTTTTATAAAGAGCTCTTGATATGGTTGTACCTGCGACTTTTGGAACATGAACAAAGACAACTGACGACTGATATATTTCTCTGGGCACAAGATTAATTAGATATTTATTGATAACTTTCAAAACAGGACTGGGAAGAATTCGCACAAGCCATCGTTTCATATCAGCAGATCGACGATATCCAATATACTTCGCTACTAGTTTTTTCAATATCATTAAATTCTATCTCCTTGTGGCACCAATGGTCCAACCAAAAGGCATAAAAACCGGACTGAATATGTGCGTATTTTTTTTCTATTAAATTTGACAATTCCAATACTAATGTAAACTAGACAACGTATTAATTCATAACAATAGATACGATAATAACCATTCTTGACTAAAGCTAATGCATTTCCCATAGAATAGAAAAACACTCTGTGAAGCAATGCTTTTTGATCAGTATCGGCTTTTATTGGAGGATGGTTTAATTTGAAGTCATGAGTAACCTGGCCCTTATAGCCTAGTTTAATTAATCTCGCTCCAAGATCGAACCCTTCGCTAGAGCCATGAATACAACCAATTCCCAATCCTTCATCAAATTTTGTTGCCATAAAACAGTCACGTTTAAAAAGTAAACCGGGTTCCGAGAAAGCCCCACGTAGAACCTTTGGTGTTATTTCAAAATCATGATCATGGGATTGAAGTGCTTTCAGCTCGCCTTCACATATCACATTAGCAACAATATAATCCAGAGATTTTTCTGAAATTACAGACAATCCGTATTCTAATCGTCGATTATCCGCAATTGTTGTATCATCATCAACAAACCAAACATAATCTCCCTTAGCTTGTTTTGCTCCCTCATTTCGGCAACGGCAAACATTACGAACAGGAAATAAAATAAATTTCACATTAGGGTATTCTTCAAAAAAATCTTCTTCTGCTTGTCCTTGCCACACTACGAGAACTTCAATATTTTTATGAGTTTGGCTTTGAAGGCTTTGCAGTACATCGATAAAACGTTGCCGCCGCTCCTCAGAGCCTGCAGTAGAGATAATGATAGATACTTTAGCTGTATTCATAAGAATTTCTTTCCTGGCATCGTTTCAGAATGATTCCGGTAAAAAAAGCATATGCAGCAGCCGCCTTAATAGATAAGATCAACACACCAAAGAGAGTGGCTACAACAAAAAATAAAGAAAACATCAGTGTGTATATTTTATTAACTTTTAAACCACTCGCCAATCCTAATACCAGGTAATAGAAAAAGGCGGCTCCTAAAATACCAGCACTATTAATAATTAAAACCAGCCCACTATCGCCTCCCGACATCCCTGGAGGCACTACCAGCCGCCCACTAATCAATTCAACCCAGCCCGAGCTAATAATAGGTAAAAAGCTGGTACTGATTCGATATTCCAATTCTCGTGTTAACATATCTCCAAAAACCAAGTAGATTAACAAAAGTGTAATAAATATCAGCATAGGCAAAATAACAATCAACGCGGAAGATATTAAACCAGAGAGTCTAGAAACCACTATAGAAAAAAATATAAAAAATACTGCTATGCGAGTATCAGAAAAAGCTGACAAACATACACACACCAAAAACTCAATATAAATCCCTTTAACTCTATAATTATTTTTAGCATAAAAGAATAAAAAAGCAAAAAAACCAAAATATCCCAACGTTAATGGTTCAATAAAAATAGAACTAACTCTATGAGATATGCCGGTAAAAGTTCCACCTGGTCGATACACTCCACTATATAAATCCCCGGTATCCAAGTCTGTTTGATCCAAGCCTTTTCTATCAACAACTCCTGCCGCCCATTCACGAGTAGATACATAATAATCCAATGGGTTAAAAATTTTCACATAATATTCAGTAAAAAATATTTCAAATAATGCCAACCCAAAAACCACAAAAAGTAAAATTCGAACAAATTGATAATCTTCTGATTTATAATTCAACCCAAGCATTACAAATAAAGGAACGATCAGAAGCCCATACACCCCTTGTATAGATACTCCTAATTTGATAGGTATTACTACAATTATCAGCATCAGTAATACAACAACACGCCCAAAATAGCGCATTGATAATTGATTCATTGTTTTATAGACAACATAAACACTCATTGCTGTCACCAACAACTGAACCAAAATCACTACTTTACTGTTTAAACCAAACATATTTGCATTTATAAATGCTAGAACTGCATTCATAAATATCGCAGCTAGTACACATATAGCTATATTACGATCAGATTTATCAACAGGTAAAAATCCTAACATTTAATGCCTCGAACTACATGAGCAACTTGATTGGCAATAGCAGACCATGAAAAGTTTTCTACTACATGCTCATGTTGTTCTTGTAATTTATCCACCCTCATTTGATCATCTCGCAGGTTTTTAATTTTCGCCCTTAACGAGTCAATATCTCCAGCCTCAAACGTATTCTGCTCTCCTATTACCATAGGAATCCCCCCTACATTTGAGCCAATAGCCGGTGTTCCACAGTATATAGCTTCAGCACATACCCGTCCAAACTGTTCTCGCCAATATGGAGTATTAAGACTTGGTAAAATAAAAATATCTAGACTGGAATAAAAACAATTCAACTCATTTTTCTTCAATTCTCCAATATAAAGTACCCCTGATTTTTTTAACTTATCCAGCAGCCAGTCATCAAGCACCCCACCACAAACGATGACTTTATAATTATTCTCTTGCGCTAAAGGAATTAATATCTCCAGCCCTTTTGGTTGCCAAATACGACCAGCAAAACCAAGTACTAATTTCCCTTCAAAAGAATCTCCAAACATTTTTTTACGGGCTTTAATTTTATCTACAACATCAAATGTTTCTTTGGATACACCATTACCAATAGGGCTATATATTTTATTTTTATCTGCTCCACGAGCAACCAACACCTGCGCTACTTCTTTATTTTTTGGAAGAATAGCATCAATTTTTTTATAAACTATTTTCTCAAGAAAATTAAACCCTTTAAAGTTTCCTTTCATATTAATAACTGATGTCTCTAGCACCCTAACTTTTGCTGGACAAAATATCACTATAAAAAAAGCCAACAAAGAATGAGGTTCTTCATGTATATAAATAATATCAAACCTCTCCTTTCTGACAGATCTAATCATTTTATATGAAAAATAAGTTAGCCAATGCATAACCAAAAAACAGTCAAAAAGAGCTGATGACCATTCTTTCTTTGAGATCTCTTGAAAAGTTTTCCCCATAAACTTTCGTGGTCCATACACTTTCAAATCAAAAAGCTTAGATAGAGCAGAAAACCGATCCTGATACAAATCATTTCCAGCCTCATGCCATATTAGGCACATTTTTTTCTTATTCATTATGCACCTCGGACAAAAGTATAATAAAAAATCATCAGGTTTTTGAAATAACGAGGAATCATACGTCGTGGCTCCACTATCATTCGATAAAACCATTCGATACCTATAGTGGACATCCACTTTGGCGAACGAGACACATTACCTATAGCGAAATTTATAGCATTACCACAACATAGTATTGTACGTTGCTGACAATCCATATTTTCCAACACATCAAATGCTAATATTTCTTGTTGTGGAGACCCAACAGCAAAAAAAGCGACATCCCATTCAATAGAAGAAATCTCGTCAACCAGTGCATTAAATTCATCTGGATCATTAATAAAACCAAAAGAAGGAACCACAAGGTTTACTTCACTTACACCATATATTCTTTTCACCTTTACTGCTTGATTCTCATCCGACCCTACTATCAATACCTTCCTCCCCTTACATTCTTTTAATATATCAATGGTTAAATCTGATCCTCGCACGACATTATTAATGCGCCTTCTCTTTAATATAGAGATATATTGTAGTATTTTACTATCGCACACACACAAATTTGCTTGACGATATAAATCACGAAAAGTATTACTAGAATATATTCGACACATATGATCAACATTTGGAGTAACAATAACTCCATTCAAACGACCATCAATAATACCAGAAGTTACATCTTTAAGAGGTATATCATCGATTTCTACCGGGAAAACTTTATTTTTCATTTATAAACTCTCTCTCCAAAGTCTTCACTGTAGATTCCCAAGTAAAAACCTGGCTTCTTGTAACTGATAAAGAAGAGTATTTCTCATAAACATCTGGGTCATCCAATAGCTTATTGACAGTATCAGTCCATTCTCTTATATCTTTACTTTCAAGCAAAAACCCTGAGTCAGCAACAACCTCCGTTACTGCTGATCCACTACTTGCAACCACTGGTATACCTTTTGCCATTGCCTCAACCAACGGAATGCCAAACCCTTCTTCTAACGAAGAGTATAAAAAAATACTTGCTTGCTTATATTCTTGTGCCAATTCAATATCGCTAATATCAACACGAATTTTAATATTTTTTTGATAAGATTTACTCTTCACATAGGATAACAAATCATCATAACCCCAGCCCTTTCGACCACAGATAACAAGCATCGCCTGTGGCTTATATAATAATATCTCCCCTAACAAATCCACTAGGAATTTATAATTTTTTCGAGGCTCAATAGTACCAACAGACAATAAATTTAATTTTCTATCCCCCTCTGAAAATTCTTGATCCTGAAAAATTGAAGCCACACCATTATAAAGAATATTATCAACTTTAACGCCGAGTATGTTTTTAATCTTTTCAGCGGAATAATGAGAAACCGTAAAAACTTTTTTATATCGCGTCAAACCATACTCTTCCATTGGCTTAAAATAATATTTAGCCTTCCATGGTATTGTCTCGGTCCGTATCCAGGGTACTACATCGTGCAACACCCGATAAACAGAAAAATTCTTCCGAAACAATGCTGCAATCCAAACAAAGGGAGATGCAGGAAATGCTGGCAAATATAATCCATCGGCAGCTATGCCTAGCATATATACAGGATACAAAAAATGACAAACAAATTTATTTGAAAATGGCAAATGGATATTTTCCACATTGCTATTCAAATCATTATAACCAGCAGGTAGTAGGCACACATATTCTATATTTAATCCATTAGACAGACGTTTATAGATTTCTATGGCAAACCGTTCTATACCAGTAATTCTTCCGTCACCGAGAAATGTCAGGTCAACAAGAATCTTCATATGTGTACCAGAACTCCTAAATCAGTTTATGCAAAGTATTGACGAGCAAGAAAATCAACTTTTTTGTTGAATTCTGCCAATCGCTCTTCATAACTCATATCCGCAATCGACTTGGTAGCTCCACCATCAACCAGCTCTCGAACCATGCCAGCTGCAATCGTGATATTGGAAATACGATCAATAATAACCAATGATCCAGTACCGGGAACTTGTCTGTATTGGTCCAGGGCAGCCGGTGCATTCAAAGAGATAGTAACCAAACCAACCTCATTGAGATTCAGTTCAGTTGCATCCAAATGTTCCATCGTATTGACATCAACACGGTGTTGGATACTTTCAACAATACCATAAACGTTTTTAGTACCTACTTTAAACAGGTATTCCTTGCCTGTTTTCATCGGGGTTTCGTGCATCCATACCACTTCAGCCTGGTAGCTATCGCCAAATAACGGGGCTTTACCTGTGTAAATCAAGTCACCACGGGAGATGTCGATTTCATCTTCCAGTGTCAGGGTTATGGCTTCGCTTGCAATGGCCAAATCAAGGTCACCATCCGCAGTAACAATGCGATCTACTTTACTGGTCTTACCCGATGGCAAAGTAGTGATTGTGTCACCTGGATGAATTTCACCTGCTGCAATGGTGCCGCAAAAACCACGAAAATCGAGATTCGGGCGGTTAACGTATTGTACAGGCAAGCGAAAACCTTCAAATTCGTCCGCTTTATTGGTTTCAATGGTTTCTAATAGCTCAACCATGGTTGGGCCAGTATACCAATCGGTGTTAATACTGCGATCGACTACGTTGTCACCTTTTAATGCAGACAATGGGATTGGATGAATATTATTAAAACCCAACGATTGTGCAAATTCGGTGTAGTCTTTACTGATTTGTTCATAAATGGTTTGATCAAAATTGACCAAATCCATTTTATTAATGGCTACAATGACGTTTTTAATACCCAACAAGCTGACGATATAACTATGACGGCGTGTTTGTGTCTGAATACCTTTTCGGGCATCGATCAGAATAACGGCAACATCGCAACTGGAAGCACCGGTTGCCATATTGCGCGTATATTGTTCGTGTCCAGGGCAGTCGGCGATGATGAACTTACGCTTTTCAGTAGAGAAATAACGATAGGCAACATCGATGGTGATGCCTTGTTCTCGCTCAGACTGCAGTCCATCGACCAGCAATGCCAAGTCAAATTCTTCATCAGTGGTGTTAAATTTCTGTGAATCATTTTTGATAGCAGCAAGTTGATCTTCAAAAATCAGCTTGGAATCATGCAGCATCCGTCCGATCAGAGTGGATTTGCCATCATCAACGTTCCCACAAGTCAGGAAGCGTAGAATATCTTTTTCTTCATGTTGCTTCAGGTAGCCGAGGATGTCATCGGCGATCATATCGGATGCGTGAGCCATTTTATTACCTTTTTACATTCCAGCATTGCTGGAGTATCCATATATTAAATTTATTTCGATCAGGTCACTCTGTGGCCGAATCGTTAATTTATTTTTCTGCTGGCCTGTTGTGTGACGTGTCAGTATAAAAGGCCTGCGTTTTACCGTTCAGGTAAATTCTTATAACGTCGGGAAAGTGACTACCCTACGTTTTACTTACAACTCTCCCTCTTCCCTCTTGCAACCCTCACCACTCACTTTCCGACTGGTGTTGTTGTAGTGGTCAATACCCTGCCTGCAAGTAGGAAGAAGTAGGTTCTTTCATCTGAACAGTATGGAGAGTCAGAAATATCCTTCCATTTTTTTCTTTTCCATCGAGCCGGATGAATCGTGGTCGATAGCACGACCCTGACGCTCGGACGTAGTAGTCAGTAGCATTTCCTGAATAATTTCTGGCAGAGTGGCAGCCTCAGATTCAACGGCTCCTGTCAACGGATAACAACCCAAGGTCCGGAAGCGCACCATTTTTTCTTGGACTTCTTCGTCATCCTGGATCGGCATACGCTCGTCATCGACCATAATCAGCATGCCATCACGTTCCACAACCGGACGCATAGCAGCGTAGTACAAAGGTACAATCTCGATACTTTCAAGATAGATATATTGCCAGATGTCCAACTCAGTCCAATTAGAGAGCGGAAAGACACGAATGCTTTCGCCTTTGTTGATACGGCCGTTGTAGATATTCCACAGCTCAGGACGCTGGTTTTTCGGATCCCAGCGATGGTTTTTATCCCGGAAGGAATACACTCGTTCTTTGGCACGTGACTTTTCTTCATCTCGACGCGCACCACCAAAGGCGGCATCAAAGCCGTATTTATCCAAGGCCTGTTTCAGCCCTTGGGTTTTCATTACATCGGTATGTACCGAGGAACCATGAGTAAACGGGCCAATACCTTGATCTACGCCATCTTGGTTAACGTGCACAATCAGATCCATACCGACTTTGGCAGCCATGGTGTCGCGGAAGCTGATCATTTCTTTGAACTTCCAGGTGGTATCCACATGCATCAAAGGGAATGGTGGTTTGCCAGGGAAAAAGGCCTTGGTGGCCAAATGCAGCATCACAGCGGAATCTTTACCAACGGAATATAGCATCACCGGGTTATCGAACTCGGCCGCGACTTCTCGGATGATATGGATACTTTCAGCCTCAAGTTGCTTGAGGTGGGTAAGGCGTTTTTTACTGATAGTCATAATCGTCACTTTTTCGAATGTGGGCTGACACTAGGCTTATGCTTATGCTTGTTCAGGTTGAGCCAGTTCGGTAAACACTGCGCTCCAGCGCTCACCGGCCTCAGCACAAACAATAAAATACGGGTTAAGTAAGTCTTCTTTTTGACCGTACTGTAATTTTTTCAATGTCGGAGTTAAGACCTGCCCCCCAGCATGTTCCACAATAGCTTGCGCGGCGGCGGTATCCCACTCGCACGTTGGAGCCAGTCGCGGATAAAGATGTGCAGCACCTTCAGCCACCAGGCACAACTTCAGAGAGCTACCCATCGATACCAAATTAACTTCTCCCAGTTGCTGAGAAAAGGCGGCCAATGCTTCAGCGCCGTGGCTACGGGAACCAACTACATTCCAAGATTGGCCAGCATCTGGTTCAGATGCCACACTCAGCTTAACAGCTTCTGCTGTACCATCCTGACGATAAGCGCCTAACTCGTCAGCAGCGAAGTACATCCGATCCAGAGGTGGGCAATACACCACCCCCAGAACAGCTCGCCCACCTTGGATCAAGGCAATATTGACGGTAAATTCATCATTTTTCTTGATAAATTCTTTGGTGCCGTCCAGCGGGTCGACCAGCCAATACGTGTTCCATTGACTGCGTTTTTCCCAAGTAATATCTTCTTTATTGGACTCTTCTGATAGCACAGGATAGTCACTAATACTGGCCAAGCGATCGCAAATAATATGGTGCGCGGCAAGGTCGGCCTCTGTGAGCGGGCTGGAATCACTCTTTTCGTACTGTGCAAAATCAGTATTGTAAATTTCCAGAATTGCCGCTCCAGCGGTGCGGGCAATATCGATAATCTGATTAACCAATAATGGCATCGGAACCTTCCTTAACGGGTTTGAGATAACCGTGCTGATCCAAATAGTCAATTACTTGTTGCGCGGCGTCTTGAATACTGATGTTGTCATTCTTGATACAAATTTCTGCAGCATCCGGAGCTTCATAAGGAGAATCGATACCTGTAAAATCCTTGATCTCTCCGGCACGGGCTTTTTTGTACAAGCCTTTGGGATCACGGGTTTCACATACATCAATGGGAGTATCGATATGCACCTCGATAAATTCACCACCTGACAACATCTGACGGACCATTTCCCGGTTACTTTTAAACGGAGAAATAAATGCCGTCAGCACAATAAGCCCGGCATCAACCATAAGGTGCGCAACTTCTCCAACCCGTCGGATATTCTCGATACGGTCTTCTTCGCTAAAACCCAAATCACCACATAAACGGTGGCGGACGTTATCACCATCCATCAGATACGTGTGCTGCAAACGTTCGGCCAGCATGCTTTCTACGGCCCCTGCAATCGTCGACTTACCCGACCCACTCAGGCCAGTAAACCAGAGTAGGCAAGGTCGTTGCTTTTTCATATAGGCACGAATGGATTTATCCACCGCATGGTTATGCCACACTATATTTTCGTTTTTCACCCTGGCTCCTTGTAAAAACAGCTCATCTCTAAAATGACCAGACTACCGGTATAACACTGATAGACGTAACCGCAACAATAATGCTGAGCGGTGTTCCGAATTTAACATAATCCATAAAACGATAGCCTCCTGGCCCCATCACCATCAAGTTGGTCTGGTAACCAGTGGGTGTCATAAAGCTGGCAGAAGCTGCAACCATCACGGCAATTGCAAATGGCTCATAATTGACACCCAACACTTCGGCAGTCTTTAAACATATTGGCAGCATAATGATGGCGGCTGCGTTGTTGGTCATCATTTCGGTAAGTAATACCGTTGCCAGATACACGGCAATCAAGGCACTGAGTGGCGAGTCGGCAACAGCCAACAAACCATTGGCTATGTCTTTGGCCAAACCAACTTTCTCAACCGCAGCACCCAACCCGAAAGCACATGCAACGACCAACAAGATTGAGTAGTCAATTGACTTGCCAGCATCTTCATAGGCTATACATTTCATCGCCAACATAGCGCCTGCTGCCGCTATCGAGCTAACAAGAATACTCGTCATTCCAGTTCCAGAAGCGACCAGCATGACTGTAAAGATCGCCAATGCGGGCAAAGCCTTGGTTTCATCGGCCAAAGGAGGTGTGCCTAACTTGCTGACCAACAAAAAATCCCGGCTATTACGATGTCTCATCAGGAAGCCTTTCTGTGCTTCTAACAGTAAAGTATCCCCTTCGCACAGGACAAGTTCGCCCAACTTACCACGTAACCGCTGACCATGACGCGATACACTTAGCACAACAGCGCTGTATCGATGACGGAAACGCGCTTCGCGGATAGTTTGGCCAATCATGGGATTGGAAGGCGATAACACGGCTTCAAACAGGCGCCGGTCCGAGCTGGCGCCATTCAATTTGAAGCGCTGATCATTAGCGAGGACCAAACCGTGAATATTGCGTAATTCAAGTACGGATTCCGGGCTACCGGCAAACACCAACCGGTCTCCGGCTTCGAGCACAGTGCGTGGCCGAACAGCCGATATAATTTGTTCTTCTCTTTCTATTTCGACCAAAAAAAGCCCCGGCAAGTTACGCAAACCCGCTTCCTGAATGTTTTTACGCACCAACTCACTGCCCGGTTGAATCATCATTTCAACCAGATATTCACGCACCTGATCAAATTGCTCGACGGAGCTTTCTCTGTCTGGTAACAGGTAACGACCAGCCAGAAAGATATAAATCAACCCCAAAATAGCAATTGGAACCCCCACCCAGGCAATTTCAAATAAGCCAAAGCCTGTATATCCCCCTTGTTGCAGCATGCCATCAACCACCAGGTTCGTGCTGGTACCGATCAGAGTACAGGTTCCTCCCAGAATCGAAGCGTAACTAACCGGAATAAGGATACTGGATAACTGGATGGAAAAACGTTTACTTTGACTTTGCAGCAACGTAGTGAACATGGCAACCACTGGGGTGTTATTAACCACCGCGCTCAACAGTGTTGTCACAGGCAGGACACGAAAGCTCGCAGATGCCTGGTTCTTGGGACTGCCAACCAGGTAACGCCGCAACACCTGGGTTGCACCGGATTCCTTTAACCCACCCACTACCACATATAATGCAGCGATGGTAAAAATGCCGGTATTGGAAAAACCGACAAATGCTTCTGCTGGCGCCAACACTCCAGCCAACAGCAAAAGCATCAGTGCGGCGGTAAACAGCTTTTCCGCTGAAGCGACATTCAGTGCAAGGCCAACCAGCACGACAACCAACAAACCGGCCACAAAGACAGTATCCACCAGACTGTTGCTGTTCCCCAGATCCATAGTAATTCCAGTCCGTTAATTCAGGGCTTTAAAGCCTTTTGCCTCATCCAGCACGGAGTACAAGTGCTGTAGGGAATAACCTTACCGAGCGAAGGCGCATTCTGCACGATCACAGAATAAATCGCCATGCCTTGTAAAAATTTGTAACCACGATAGCTCGAACAAACTTCACCACTGTTACCTTTTCATGACTTGCTCTATTTGTAAGGTGAGACAATGAGTAAGGTCACTGCGTGGGATGCAACACTGAGTGATAACCAGTCCACCAGTTCGCTTTCAGTACTCTCTATATAAAACATGTGACCCAATTATCCCAAACGCAAAATCAACAAAATAAAAGGGACGATGCCTCAAAATAAGCCAAATTTAGTAGGCCGTGTCATTGCGGCAACGGCAGCAACGAGAGACTCTCTTTACGCACAACTCCAACAACCACTGAACAATTCCCAACAACCACGACGCAAAGCGTTGATTGTGTAAAATATAACCATTTTTGGCCAACCAGGCTTTGCAGCCACTTTGCCCTCGGGGTACAATTAATCAGATTTTCTAAATTCACAGGGATTACGACCATGCGCAAAATTTTACTGGGTGCCATTATCGGCCTGAGCAGCATGTCTGCTTCTGCCGCTATCACCGACTACCTGTCTGTCATGTCTTTGGGAGATGCCTACTTGCAGGCCTCTGCAGATTGTGGTGGATCTTGCGATGCCCAGCTGGCTGCCGACTTGGCCGCTGCTGGTTACAGTGCCAGCGATATCATTGCTGCCGTTATCGCTTCTGGTGTTTCTCCAGTGTCTGTTATCCAGTCAGCAGCCTCTGCAGCACTTGAAGCTGGCATCAGTGTTAAAGATATTATGGCAGCAGTGATACAAATTGACGGCGTTAGCGCCATCGATGCGATTGCTGGTGTTACCCAGGCTGCTGTTGCCAACAACGTACCGGTGTCCTCCGTAATGCAGGCAGGCATTGCTGCAGGTATTCCTGCAGAAGTGATCGTTGCCGGAGTGGTCAGCAGTGGCCAGTCCAGCACGGTAGTAACAGCAGCAGCGGCTTCTGTTGGTTTTTCTTCAGCCGATATTGCCAAAGGCATCGCACTGGCATCAGGTACGACGACATCTGTAATCTCAGTGGCACTTGACGAAGACAGCAACACTACGCCTCCAGCGACAAGTCCATTCTAATCCTGTAGATTAGAAACCGGCTAGATATGGCGGGTTTATACTGATCAGTTAAAAAGCCCGGTTTTCCGGGCTTTTTTTGTTTGTTGTTCCCACCGGTGATTTCTATTTCAAGGACTGGCAGTACCATGACTCGTTGGCGTGCTTATCTGCTTTTGCTATTTGTATTACCTTTGCCATTTGGTGGCTATACCGATTGGGCCTGGCCGTTATACACAGCCATTACCAGCAGTCTGCTATTGCTGGAACTTCGGTTACATACTCAGAATCTCACAACACTCCCGGTTGCATTTGTACGCAGTCGTTGGCTCTGGGTCGGTTTATTGCTTATCCAGCTTTGGGTTGCCGCTCAAGCGCTATGGATCAGCTCTGCTCATTATGATACCTGGATGTACCTGTTCAAAGGCTTCGGTTATGCCGGCTTCTTTATGCTGACCTTGCTGCTTGTTCATTCGCAAAATCGTATCCAGCAAGCAATCTGGACGATTGTATTGGCCGCTGCTTTCCAGGCTTCGTACGGTTCACTCATGGTACTGACAGGTTGGGAGTACGGCTTTTTTGAAGCCAAATGGGCATACACAGGCACCGCAACCGGTACTTTTGTCAATCGTAACCATATCGCCGGATACCTTGAAATGGCACTGGCACTGGGAATCGGCTTTTTACTGGCACAGTCAACGGTTTATCGGGGATCGCTAAGACAACGACTGCGGCAGGCCATACAGGTATTACTGAGCAGCAAGGTTATCTTGCGACTGTTGCTGGCCATTATGGTAATTGCCCTGGTGATGACTCGCTCGCGCATGGGTAATACGGCGTTTTTTGCCAGTATGATGATTGCCGGTGCCTTGGCTCTGGTGCTGATGCGCCATAAATCAAAATCGACCACAATCCTGTTAGCCAGCCTGCTGGTTATTGATATCGCTATTGTGGGTACATTTTTTGGCGTCGACAAGGTTGCCGAACGCTTGCAAAACTCATCCGTTGATACGGAAAGCCGCGATGAAGTAACTCGGGACAGCTTCCTTATGTGGCAGCAACAACCATTTAGAGGTATTGGTGCCGGCAGCTTTCAGACCACCTTTCCCAAGTACAAGTCCCCTGACGTTGTAGACTCCAACGTCTATAACCATACCCACAACGACTATGTTCAGTTCCTGGCGGAATTTGGTGCTCCAGCGTTTATTGTCATGCTGGGCGTAGTGTTGGTCTCTTTATGGCGAGCAATCCGCGCGATGAGTGTCCGGCGTAATGAATTACTTAAAGGTGCCGGGTTTGGCGCTACCATGGGAATCATTGCCATAGGGATACATTCTGCGGTCGACTTCAACCTGCAAATACCCGCCAATGTCTATATGTTTATGTTTTTACTGGCACTGGCTAATATTGCGCGCTGGGCAGAGCATGGCCCTCGAGCGCACTCCAGCGCTCAAAGAACACCCAAACGCGCCAAACACCATGTCACACACGCCACAACAGAGACGCCCAATCCATGAAAGTACAAGCCAGACTCTTGCGCCTTGAGACCAACCAGCAAGGACGTGATTTTGTTGTTGGTGATATCCATGGTCATGTCTCAAAACTGATGGGCCAACTTGATCAGTTGCAGTTCAACCCGGACTCAGATCGGGTGATCTGTGTTGGCGACCTGATTGATCGTGGCCCGGAATCACCTCAGGCACTGGCTTTGCTGGATCAACCCTGGTTTTATTCTGTATTGGGCAACCATGAATACCTGATGGTCTGTGCGATGAAATACAAGCACAGCGAACACCGCATGACCTGGCTGACTCACGGTGGCGACTGGATCGCCCAGACCTCCCCAAATGACTGGCCAGCCTGGTTTGAGACGATCGAACAGCTGCCTCTGGCAATCGAGGTCTCAGGAAAGTCTGGCACTCGTTACGGCATTATTCATGCTGAATATCCCTTCACCCACTGGGATGATCTGGAACAGCTGGATGACGATGAAGCATTACGGACTATCTGGTCACGCACACAATTCCAGCAGCGTTCTGAGCATGTCATTGACGGCATTGATGTGGTTATTCATGGCCATAACATCAGTGATGGCGAGCTGCACCTGGGCAACCGGATATACATTGAACCAGGGGTTTATCAAGGTAAGGATTTTATTATCAAGGAGCTGTAAGTCCGAAGCGCCCGAAGCCACAGACCCACAAACCCTGTACCCAGCACTCAGCCTGGAAGTGATTTGTTACGCGCTTCCGGCTGCTGTTTCATCAATACCAGCACCAGCAAAACCGCAGGAATCCCCAATGCAGCGGCGATAATAAAAAAGTCACTGTAACCCCAGCCATCAACAACCCAACCCGAAAAGCCACTGATAAACTTGCCCGGCAAGGTCATCAGCGAACTGAACAAGGCATATTGCGTTGCGGTATAACTCTTGTTTGCCAGGCTGGAGAGGTAAGCCACGAAGGCGGTGCTGGCAATCCCTCCGCTGAGATTATCAGCACTGATGACTACTGCCAGCCAACTGAGTGGCGGGCGACTGCCATCCCAGGTCATGGCCATCACAGCAAACAACAGGTTAGTACTCGCTACCAGGATTGCACCTAGCAGCAAAGGCCGGTACATGCCCCATTTGACAACCATAACACCACAGACACCCGACCCGACCACCGTCATCACAAAACCAAAAATTTTGGCGATGCGGGCAATGTCTGATTTGCTGTACCCCATATCCAGATAAAACGGATTGGCCATCACCCCCATGGTGATATCACTCAAACGAAAAACGGCGATAAACGACAGAATCAGCAACGCAAACCAGCCATTACGCTGGAAGAACTCCAGCAACGGGCAAATCACCGCCCCCAGCAGCCAACGCTGCCAGGCCGGACGTTGCATCAGATGCATAGGACGCCCGATCAAACGATCGATCAACTCAGCGTCCATGCGGCCACGTTGCTCTGCATCCAGGTGGTTGGGTTCGTCGCACCAGAACGTGGCGGCAATCCCCACCAGCATCAACGCTGCCATACCGATATAAGACCAGCTCCAGCTGTACCAGTCCGCCAAATACAAGGCTCCGGCTCCGGAAAACAGCAAGGCCACCCGATAACCAAAAATATAACTGGCCGACATGGCACCCTGATACTCATCGTCAACCGCTTCAATCCGGTACGCATCCAGCGCCACATCCTGGGTCGAAGAGGCAAACGCCACCAGGAAAGCAGAGGCCGCAATCCACCATAAATCCGTATGCGGGTCGAGCAGGCTCATCCACAACAAACCGCTGGCAATCCCTGCCTGCCCAACCAGAATCCAGCTGCGTCGCTGCCCAAGCCAACGGCTCAGCAAGGGGATACTGACTCGATCCACGACCGGTGCCCAGAATACCTTGATCGAGTAGGTCATACCGATCCAGGCAAAAAAGCCGATGGTCGTGCGCTCCACTTCCGCATCCCGCAACCAGGCTGTCAGGGTCGAAAACACCAACAAAAATGGCAGCCCGGCACCAAAACCCAACAAGGCAATCGCCAGTACCGGCTTACGGGTGTAAATTTTCCGGGCATCACGCCACCAGCCGAAAAAAGACGTCGAAGTCGTGGCAGAATCCAGGCTGGATTGAACAGAAGAGCGATCCGTTACCTTACGGTCAGACATCAGTCTTTGAAATTCTTGAACGCCAGCGGCATCTCGATGGAATCGTCATTACGAAACAGCGCCATCACCGCTTGCAAATCATCTCGCGCCTTACCTTGTACCCGCACCATCTCTCCCTGAATCGATGCCTGCACTTTTAATTTGCTGTCTTTGACAATCTTGACCATTTTACGAGCCAGGTCCTTGTCGATACCCTGACGCAAGGTCGCGATCATTTTGACCTGCTTGCCTGCACCGGCCAGATCGCCATATTCCAGACAGCTGACCTTGATCTTGCGCTTGATCAAAGAGCTTTCCAGCATGGGTTTCATCTGCTCGATCTGGAATTCCTCATTAGCCGTCAAGGTGACAGCAAAATCTTTTAACTCAAAGCTGGCATTAACCCCTTTAAAATCAAACCGAGTGGACAATTCCCGATTGGCCTGATCAACGGCATTCTGGGCTTCGTGTTTATCCACTTCGGAAACGACATCAAACGATGGCATTGGGCTTCTCCTGTCAATAACCTGTCAATAAATATATACAGTCATAAGCATGGCAATAAGCCGGACTGTATACCTCTGTCAGCACTGAAAAGCAAAAGTCATCCTCCCGCTCTGGCTCCAGCTCATCAAGCGACTTATAATCCTGCCATGACATTATCCATCGGCCTGCTTGGCCTGGGTGCCATTGGCACCGTCATGGCCAGCTACTGGCGTCAGCACCGTCTTTATGTGCTTGGCCGCTCACCACAATCCCCGACAATGGCCACCCCGCCGTTGGAACGTACCCTGCAATACGGGCCAGATATTCGTGCGAGTCATCCTGAATGGCCAGAGACCCTGACTCTGTCACTGCCACCATGGAACCATCAGCGGCTGGACTGGCTGGTGATCACCACCAAAGCCAGTGACACCCTGAATGCCCTGTTACCTTATGCCAGCAAACTGCATCAGGTTGACCGCATTTTGCTGCTACAAAACGGTATGGGCCAGCATGAACAAGTCGCTCACTGGCTCAAAGAACAAGGGCAGAGCTGCGAGCTCTGGCACGGCATCTCCACCGACGGCGCTTACCGCCTGGAAAACAACAGCGTCATATATGCCGGACTGGGTGATGTCTGGATTGGTCTGCCTTCGGCACAGGCAAATGGATTACCGCGACAGATCACCAGCCACTTGCCTCATACCCAGGTTGTCTCGGATATTCTTACACGGCAACGACAAAAGCTGGCAATTAACGCAGTGATCAATCCCCTGACCGCCTGCTACCGCTGCCTCAATGGCGCATTAATCAGCAACCCTGAATACCGTGCGCCGTTACACTCGTTGGCCATCGAAATAGAACAGCTGTATCAACATCAAGGCTGGCCATTACCAGATCAACTGCCAGAGCGGGTAACACAGATTGCCCTGTCGACGGCGGATAACCGCTCATCCAGCCTGCAAGACGTACTGGCCAACCGCCCAACCGAGCTGGATCATATTTGTGGCTATCTCTTGACCCAGGCCAGCGCGGCAAAAATCGATTTGCCCTTAACCCGGGCATTAATGGATCAGCTTAATATCCGCAGCGGCCTCCCCACCTAGGGACGCCCTTCCCTGCTTACAGGCAAACCACAGCCACAGACGGCGCCGGACTCGACGATTTTACTTTGCAATTCTTGACGCCTGCTATTACCACCGCTACTCTGCGCCCAGAATCAGGTGCCCATGGGCTGAATCATTCAGCCTCGGGTTAAACGGGAAGACCGGTGATGTAAAAACATAAACCGGCGCTGCCCCCGCAACGGTGATCGACCCATTCAATAACAGGTTCCTGCCCATACAGGACACTAGCCACTGCCGAGCCAGCCAACAGGCACCGGTGGGAAGGCGTTATGAACGAGCAGCATCTGCTCAGGTCGTCAGCCCGGATACCGGCCTGTTTTTATCAACCGACGTTGCGGAGGGCAGCGGGAGGGATTTGTGCCAATCGCCAATCGCCGCCCCGGCGATGTCTTCCGCCATCTTCGGAAGCAATGATTGCTTGCCTGGTCTGCTCCCCCTGCTCTTGCCGTTATATTCTGACCCGGTACTCAGGACTTCCATGACATTACGTTTGCCCTTCTGGTGTTATGCCTTTCGCAAGCCGTTGTCTTGCCACCTCCAACAGGCAAGGACACCATCGTTGTTGTCGAGCCTGATGTTGAGCCTGTTATTGTCTGCGCCTGCCAGTTTTGCCGATTCGGTAACCCCGACACACAACGATGATACAGACGATACGCCGGTCGCCGATGATGAGCTGGTTGTCTATGGCCATCAAGAACCCGCCGCAGACACCAGCTACCGACTCTACGATCAGCAAGCCCTGGCGGCTGGTTATCAGAACCTGGGGGAATTTCTAAGCCGTATCAACGGCCTGCAGGTGCAATCCCTGGGGGGGCTGGGCGACCCGGTACTGATTTCCATGCAAGGGGCTGATGCCAAACAAACCCGCCTACTGATCGATGGCGTTGACGTAACCACAGGTCAATACGGCCAGTACGATCTTAATGCCATCCCGCTGGCTTCCATTGAGCGAGTCGATGTCCTGACCAGCGGCAGCGATGCCGACGACAATGGCCTGATCAGTGATGAAGCGATCGGCGGTACCATCAACATCGTGACCCGTCGCAGCCCATCCAATACCAGCAGCAGGCCCACCCAACTATCCGCCGCGGCTGGCAGCTACGGTACGGCGACCCTGAATCTGCAACAACCGTTACGGACTCAGCCTCACAGCACTACAGATTTATTGATCGACCACCAACAAAGCGACAACAATTACCGCTACCCGGTGAGCAGCCCGGAAGACACCAGCCAACCAGCCGGACAACAACAAGCACTCAACAATGCCGCCTATCGTCGCGACCGCCTGACACTGAAACATCAGCAACCCGGCCTGTTTGCCAGCCTGTACTGGCAAGATGAATCCAAACAACTGCCACAGTATTATCGCAACTCCTCGAGTAACCGCTCCCGGCTGGACAGCAAGCAACTGGGCGTACAACTGTCGGGCAACTGGGGACAAGATTTTCGTCAGCACTGGCAACTCTGGCACTCGCTGAACCGCCAGGCATTTTACGATCCAACCGCAGTATTCGGTTATGTCGACAGCAACAACCGTTATCGCTACCAACACAGCGAAGCCAAACTTGGCAGCCAGGTACAATGGCACGCCTGGGATTTGGGCAGCAGTATCAAGATAAGCCAGCAGAGCTATCGCAGCCGCTACCTGATTGACAGCGACAGCGGTGATTGTGACTCCCTCAGCAGCCGCTGCGACCAATATTCCTGGCTGCGGCAAGTACAACTGAGTGGTCGGGCACAATGGCAAAACAGCGACAGTACACGCCAGTTCAGTATCAGTAGCAGCCACCACCAGCAAAACAGCCTGTTGCAAACCAGCGCTACCGATAGCAGCGACAGCGACAACACCCATCAGCAGCAGTCCTGGACCTCCGGGTTGGTCAGCCTGAAACAATACTGGCTCAGCGATACCGGCAACGGCCAGCTGCAACTAAGCTGGAAACAGGCACTCAGAATACCCAGTTTGTATGAACGCTTCGGCAACCGCGGCCTGACCCGGGGCAACGACGACCTTCAACCAGAGCAAAGCCAAACACTGTCGTTAAACATCAGCTGGAGCGGAGACTGGCAACAACGCCCCCAGCAGCTCAGCCTCAACCTGTTCCACCGCCAACTGGAAAACGCCATCGTCGCCGTGTATGACCCCTCAACCGGGGCTGGTCGCTATGAAAATACCAGTGATGCCACCATGGCCGGGCTGGAATGGCAGCTGCACAGTCAGCTCAACCGCCCTGTGACCGCAGCACCCGCAACAGAGAGCCTGGGGATGTGGCAATTGCAGCTGGCAGGCAGCCATTACCAAAGCCAGAGCAGCAGCGATATCGTTGGCTTTGATAACAAATACTTGCCCGGCATCTATCACCTGCGGCTGATTGCCGGATTACTCTGGCAATCCTCCATGACCACCCGGCACCACAGTATCGATCTCCATGCCGAGCTGGCTGACGACCTCTACCTCGACCGCTACAACAGCGTACCCGGGGATCAACGTCGCCTCTGGAACATCCATTACGGCTACCAATGGCCAGTGCCATCCAGACCGTCACTACTGCCGACCCACGCCGGTTTGCGGATTAACAACCTGTTTAATCACAGTTTTAACGACTTCAGTGGGCGCCCGGCTCGTGGCCGGGAATGGACACTGTACCTGAGCTACTCGCTTTGAATATTCATATCACCAGCAACCAACAAGTTTGCCAAACGACACCCAAGGAATTTTGTTATGCCTAACCGTCTGCCTGATCACCCAACAACATTATCCCGCACCTGTTTGTCCCCGTTCAGCACCGCCGGACTGCTTCTCTCTGCGACCCTGATGCTGAGTGGCTGTGCCGGTGACGACGACGACGCCCAACCCATTGCAGAAGGAGCCTATGCGGTACAAACCACCGCTGCCGACTACAGCAGTGGCCATGTTGCCATCGGCAATATCACCGGCGACCGCAGCGTCCAGCAACAATTATTCAGCGACACCAACACCAACTACACCATCACCAGCGAAGCCAACTGGCTATACCGGATTGGCCAATATTACGTCGATACCATCAGCCGCTACGACGCCACCGCCAGCCTCAGCAGCCCGGAATGGACCTACACCACCAACGATGATGGCGACAGCAGCGCCAACGTCTATACCCTGGTACATCAGGACGACCAATACGGCTGGCTGATGCGTTACGGCGCGGAAACAGCCTGGAAAGTCGACACCACCGCCAGCAGCGAAGACGACTTCAAGGTCGATACCATCGACTTGTCCGATTACAGCGTCAGCGGTTACAGCACCACACCGGGGATGGTCGATGCCGCCATCGACAACAACCAACTGTTTGTTCTGACCCAGCGTTACGGCTATGACGGCAACAACACCGCCTACGTCGTGGTGTACGACCTCGACACCCTTATTGAAATTGATACCGACACCAGCACCGATGGCCTGAAAGGCATTCCTCTGACCGTGACCAATCCCACCAGCATGGAACTGCTTAATGGCCAGCTGTATATCGCTGCCCGTGGTGACTACGACGACAATAGCGGCGGCGTCGATGTCATCGATACCACCACCTATGCGATCAGCAATATCATCGATGGCACCACCTTCGCCGATTTGAACGACACCAGCGTCTCACCGGCACAGTACTACCATGTCAAAGACATCACTGTTGTCAGCGAAGACAAGGCCTACGTCAATATCAATGTTGAAGCCGGATGGAGCACTGTTGCCAGCTACCTGTATGAAATCAGCCCCAACAGCAGCAGCGACCCGGTTGCCATTGATATCAACAGCCTGATGGCCAGCAACGTCAGCGACCCGGAAGACAGCTATACCCTCGGCGATATCACCCTGGATGAAAACCAGCGCCTGTGGGTCGGTATCACCAACGCTACCCAGCCTGGCCTGCTGGTGCTGGATACCGACACCAACAGTGTCAACGGTGACTTTATCAACCTCGATCTGGTGCCTGCCTCAATCACTTTCCTGACGGATGAAGTGTCCGAGTAATACCTTTTGTCTGAGCCGTGGGGGCCGGCGCTGCCCGTACCCCACATCCCTCACTCTCCAAAACCCCCAAAACCCCAGCCATATCCATCCGTGCCCGCTACCTGCACCCTTTTCTCCCTGGTGACCTGCCCCGTCCGTGCCCAAACCGGCCCTGTCCGTATCCTTTGACGGTATCCATCAGGCCCACACATCAAGACCACAAAAGTCACTACCGCCAATATGGCCAGATATATCTGACAACCACATACCCGAGTGACAATATTTGTCACATTGTACTCAACTGGATACCCCGTTTTTCTGCAAGGCAGGCGATTCAATCAACGCCCACCGATGGTTTAGCGAACCAGGTCACATAAACCTGTTTATTTCAGCCAAAATATACTTGGCACGATATTAGCTTGATATTCTATGTATGCGTATCCAGTGATAGACGCACAGAAGCCAGTGGCTTGAGTCCGGGAAGACCCCCTCTTCAATTTCCCGAACTCACCAAGTGCTTCGACAACGAAGTGTTGGGATGTTTTGGGATGTTTCCCATGGCAAAACCCCTCATAATAGTCATCGCATAACACGTGTAATATTGCACAACCCTAAAATTTTGAGAGTGGAGACTTCCATGAAAACGATGCAAAAAGGTTTTACCCTGATTGAATTGATGATCGTAATTGCGATCATCGGTATTTTGGCCGCTGTGGCGATTCCTCAGTATCAGGATTATATCCTGCGTACTGAAGCCACCAACTCCCTGTCGGCTGCACGCCCACTGCAGTTGTCAGTTAGTGAATACGCCGCACGTTACTCTGCACTGCCTACTGACTGCGCTGCACTGACTGCTTACACTGGTGTGTCTTGTACTGCTACCGAGCACGCAGCTGGTAATGTTGCCTCAATTGCAGTGGGTAGCAAAGGCGTACTGACCATTACTTTTGGCGCAACAACTGCCGGTGTTCCAGCCGATATCGCTGGGGACGCCTATACTCTGACACCTACCCGTGCTTCTGCTAACGGTTCTGTTACCTGGGCTTCTGCTGTTGACTCTCTCGACGCCAAATACCTGCCACGTGTGAACTAAAACACCTGAGCAGTCAAAGGCCCGCTTCGGCGGGCTTTTTTATAGGCTACGCTTGAGTTTATGAGACTTTCATCACACGTAAACCCTCTATCAACGTCAGGAATTTATATGAAAACAATCGCCGCTGGTTTTACCCTGATTGAGTTGATGATTGTTATCGCGATTATTGGCATTCTCGCCGCAGTCGCCATCCCCCAATACAACGAATATATCCTGCGCACCGAAGCCACTCGCTCCCTGCATGTGCTGCGGCCATTACAATTACAAGTCACCGAATACGCCTCCCGTTTTTCGGCCCTGCCCACCACCGCCGCGGCGCTCACCACGCACTTTGGTATCTCCGATGTGCCAGAAGACCACGGTGCCAGCAATGTGGAATCCGTTACAATCGGTGCCAACGGTCTGCTCACCGCCCAATTTGGTTCGGTTGCCGATGGTGTTCCCGTTGATATTGCGGGCAAGACCTATTCCATCAAGCCAGACCGGAGTTCTGCAGGCCAAATCAGCTGGTCAGCCATTGCCGGTACGCTGGAATATAAATATCTGCCACGAATGAATTAAAACTGTTTACCAGTCGTTGTCTTTCATATCCTGATACTGGTACAGAACGTATGGCTTTGATATGTTGCAACAAGGTTTTTTAAAGAGTATCAATGACATGGCCGTTCTGACTGGCATTTCGAAACGACTGGTTGAACACAACCTGCTCTCACGAGAACAAGCAGAAGAATTGCTGCTTGATGCTCGCGAGAAGAAGACCGGTTTTATCGCCACCGTCGCGGATTCGGGCAAGCTCTCTACCTCAATACTGGCCACGGTGACCGCAGAAGAGTTTGGCTTGCCGGTTATGTCTCTGGATGCTTACGACCTGGAAGTGATGCCACAGGAACTGCTGAGCGGCGAACTGATAGCCAAATACCGTGTTATCCCGTTAATGGTCAGAGGCACGCGCCTGTTTGTTGCCCAGAGTGACCCCTCTCAAATCCAGGCCATCGATGAGATCAAGTTCAGCACCGGCATGACGGTTGAACCTGTGATTGTTGAGCATGATGTATTACACCGCTTGATTGAAAAAATCGCCGCAGCCAATGACTCCAGTATGGGCGATCTTGATGCTGAACTGGATGACGTCGATCTGGAAGACCCGGACGCTGCCGACAAGGCCCAGGAAACGGCGACATCCTCTGGAGAAGACGACGCCCCGATCGTGCGTTTTGTAAACAAAATGCTGCTCGATGCTATCAAGATGGGCTCGTCCGATATTCACTTTGAACCCTATGAAAAACGTTATCGGGTACGTTACCGCACCGATGGCATATTACACGAAGTCGCCAGTCCACCAGTCACGCTGACCGGCAAGATTGCTGCCCGGCTCAAGGTGATGTCACAGATGGATATTTCCGAGCGACGGGTTCCCCAGGATGGCCGTATCAAGATGCGGCTTTCCAAAAGCAAGGCCATTGATTTCCGCGTTAATACGCTGCCGACCCTGTTTGGCGAAAAAATCGTGTTACGGATTCTCGACCCCTCGTCAGCCCAGCTGGGTATCGATATGTTGGGTTATGAGCCGTTACAGAAAGAGCTGTATATGCACGCCCTGTCGAAACCCCAGGGGATGATTCTGGTGACAGGCCCTACCGGCTCTGGCAAAACCGTATCACTGTATACCGGCCTGAATATCCTTAACGTTGAAGGCACCAATATTTCAACCGCGGAAGACCCTGCCGAAATCAACCTGGAAGGGGTTAACCAGTGTAACGTCAGTGCCAAGGTCGGCCTCGACTTTGCTGCCGCGTTACGCTCTTTCTTGCGTCAGGACCCGGATGTCATCATGGTAGGGGAAATCCGGGACCTGGAAACTGCCCAGATCGCCATCAAGGCAGCACAGACTGGTCACCTGGTGTTATCAACCCTGCACACCAACAATGCCCCGGAAACCATCACCCGTCTGGCCAATATGGGGGTGCCATCATTCAATATTGCCACCTCGGTCTCCCTGATTATTGCCCAGCGGTTGGCACGACGGCTATGCAAGTCCTGTAAGATACCAGCCGATATCCCCAGGGAAGCCCTGCTTGAAACCGGCTTTACCGAAGAAATGCTCGAAAACGCAGAAATTTATCAGCCCGTTGGCTGTGATCAATGCAAGCACGGCTATAAAGGTCGTGTCGGAATTTACGAAGTGGTTAAAATAACCGATGCCTTGTCTCGTATTATCATGGAGGGAGGCAACTCGATTGAAATTGCTGATGTTGCCCGCCAGGAAGGCTTTAACGACTTACGCACATCTGCCCTACAAAAGGTCGCCCAAGGTGTTACCAGCCTTGAAGAAGCCAATCGAGTGACAACAGACTAACCAGCGGCTGCTATCTTTGGTAGCCAAATGATTTTGCAGAGGCGTTCCAGCAGTTATGGCCAAGCAAGCAAAGAGTATTGATTTTGTCTGGGAAGGCGTCAACAAACGCGGCCAGAAAATAAATGGTTCCCTGTCCGGCCAGAATCTGGCCGTGGTCAAGGCCCAGCTGCGCAAGCAGGGTATTCAGCCCGGCAAGGTCAAGCGCGCACCCCAACCGTTATTTGGCCTCGGTGGCGGTGCTGCCAAAGGCAAAAAAATCAAAACAGCTGACATCAGCTTTTTTACCCGCCAAATGGCCACCATGATCAAGGCCGGGGTACCACTGGTACAGTCGTTCGAGATTGTCTCCGATGGGGTCGATAACCCCAATATGAAAGACCTGATCCTGAAGCTGCGTGATACCGTATCCGCCGGTAATGATTTTGCCTCGGCACTGAAAGAGCATCCCCAGTATTTTGATGAGCTGACCTGCAACCTGGTGGAATCCGGTGAGCAATCCGGTGCGCTGGAAACCATGCTCGACAAGGTGGCTATCTACAAAGAGAAATCCGAAGCACTGAAGTCCAAAATCAAAAAAGCCATGGGGTATCCCATTACTGTGGTAGTGATCGCGGCTATTGTTACCGCGATTCTGCTGATCAAGGTAGTGCCAACCTTTGATGCCATGTTTAAAAACTTCGGCGCTGAGTTACCGGCTCCCACCCAGTTTGTCGTCTTTTTGTCTGAGGTTATGCAAGCCTATTGGCTGTACACCCTGGGAGTAATTGTGGCTCTGGTTACCGCATTCAAGCATATGATGAGAACCTCCCAGACGTTCCGCGACCAGATGGATTATCTGACTCTGAAACTACCTGTCTTTGGCGATATCATGCACAAGGCCGCAGTGGCTCGTTTTGCCCGGGTATTATCAACCACCTTTGCCGCCGGTGTACCACTGGTTGAGGCACTGGAATCCGTTGCCGGTGCCGTGGGTAACAAACTCTACCGGGATGCGGTACTGGAAGTGCGTCAGGAAGTGGCTACCGGCCAGCAAATGCACTTTGCCATGCGTTCTACCGGTGTATTCCCGAATATGGTGGTACAGATGACCAGTATCGGTGAAGAATCCGGTGCCCTGGATGCCATGCTGGATAAAGCTGCCGAATATTATGAAACCGAGGTGGATGAGTCGGTCGATGGCCTGACCGCCATGATGGAGCCGATGATTATGGCATTCCTCGGGGTGGTTATTGGTGGTTTGATTATCGCCATGTACTTGCCGATTTTCCAAATGGGATCGGTCATGTAACCATGGAAAATCTATCACAACTGTTTGCCCTGATCGGCAGTCACTGGCTGCTGCAGGTTCTGTTTATTGGTGTGCTGGGGTTATTACTCGGCAGTTTTATGAATGTGGTTATTCTGCGCTTGCCAATCATGATGTTCCGGGCCTGGAAGCTGGAATGCCAGGATATCGACCAGCTGCCAGCTCACCCGGCACTGGATGATCTGGACAAACCGTATAACCTGGTAACGCCTCATTCCCATTGCCCCAAGTGCCAAACGCCCGTCAAGGCCTGGCAGAATATTCCGCTCCTCAGCTTTTTCCTGTTAAAGGGCCGCTGCGCTGGCTGTGCCAACCCGATTGGCTGGCGCTACCCCATCGTTGAACTGGTCACTGCGCTATTCAGCCTGACGCTGATCATCGCCTTTCCCTGGGGCTGGCAGCTGGCCGCCATGCTGGTGTTTACCTGGCTGCTGATTACCATGTCGGTAATTGATATTGACCATCAGATCCTGCCCGATACGCTGACACTGGGATTACTCTGGCTGGGCTTGCTGGTGAATACCCAGGGGCTGTTTACCGATCTGAACTCTGCTGTATGGGGAGCTGCCATTGGTTATCTCAGCCTCTGGTCGGTGTTCTGGCTGTTCAAGCTGGTCACCGGCAAAGAAGGCATGGGTTTTGGTGATTTCAAACTACTGGCAGCACTGGGAGCTTGGTTGGGCTACCAAAGTATCCTGCTGATTATTTTACTGTCGTCCGCCGTGGGCGCAGTGGTTGGCATTGCCGGGGTGATTATTCTTGGCCGCGACAAAAACCTGCCTATCCCGTTTGGCCCCTATCTGGCCATGGCTGGCTGGATTGCGGCCTTGTGGGGGAATGACCTGATTCATTGGTACCTGGGCGGTATGCACTGATTCCCGATGAAACGACAGACAGGAGCCATGCCATTGAACTGGGTATTGGGCATTACGGGTGGTATCGGTTGTGGCAAAACCGCCGCTTCGGACTATCTTGCCAATAAAGGCATCCATGTGGTTGATTCTGACCAGGTCGCCCGCCAGGTTGTTGAACCCGGCCAACCGGCTTGGCAGGCGATTGTGGCGCACTTTGGTGACGAAGTACTGCAGCCCGACCAGCAACTGAATCGCGCCTGGTTACGCAGCCGGATCTTCGAACATCCACAAGAGCGCCACTGGCTGGAGCAACAGACTCACCCCGTCATACGCCAGCACACGCTGCAACAACTGGCGCAGGCGGCGGGGCCGTATGCCGTTCTGGCATCACCCTTGTTATTCGAGAGTGGCCAGCAGGCGCTGGTGCATCGTACCTTGGTGATTGACCTGCCAGAATCCCTGCAGCTGCAACGCGCCAGCCAGCGTGATGACAATTCCGAAGAACAGATCCGCCGTATCATCAAAGCGCAGATCAGCCGGAATGAGCGATTACAACGGGCGGATGACATTATCGATAATTCTGGCCCGCTGACAGACCTGCAGCAGCAACTCGACCAGCTGCATCAAGGCTATCTGTCGTTGGCGTCTTCGGTACGACCCTCTTAAACATCACAGGACAACGACCATTGATTCGCCAGACGAGGCATCCAGCATGAGCAATTCCCCCACCGCCACACCGACCACCAGCCATTCTGCCGCCAACGATGCCGTGCTGGCGGTTGAATGTCCGACCTGCCAGAAATCCGTTCCCTGGACAGCCGCCAGCCGATTCCGGCCATTTTGTTGTGAGCGGTGCCAGCTGATTGACCTGGGGGAGTGGGCCAGTGAATCCCATCGGATTCCCGGCAGTCAGGATGAGAATGATTTGATGTCGGACGACTTGTATTAATACACCGCAGTGAATCACGGCCTGCAGACGAAGCGCTGGCCAGGCAGAACCCAGCCAGCAGCGACATTGGTCTGGCGCTGTTATTGACGCATATCCACCAACTTGGCGCTGATGTTTTGGCAACCTGTATGCTCAAAACACAGCGTCAACGGTAACGACCCTCCAATAGCGGCAGGCAAGGGTTGTTTCAGCCCAAACAACATCAGATGCAAACCACCGGGTTTCAGGGTAACCACACGTCCAGCAGGAATATCCAACCCATTAATCTGACGCATTTTCATCACCCCGTCTTCATGGATGTGTGTGTGTATTTCGATATGGTCAGTCCAGCTGGATTTGGCACTCACCAAACGATCCGGTTTGGCACTCTTGTTGGTCAACGTCATGAACGCGGCGCTCATGGTTCGTCCTGGAATGGGTGCGCGTACCGTGGCATGACTGATGTCCAGCTTGCCACCGGCGCTATGCTCCACGCTTTCCATACCCTTCATATGACTCATATCATGGCCCTTGTCGTCGTGCTTGCCATCCGCCTGTACAGTCAGACTGGTGGCAGCCAATACCAGTGCCAGACTGGCCCAGCGCAGCGAATTGACGCCGCGTTGGGCGATAGAAAGAGGCTGGCTGTGAGTCGATAACGGGCGCACCTGGCGGCAACGAATCATAACGGTATCCTTGGTTGTCTTTATTAATAGTATTTATTGATAAGCTGGCGAGTATAACAAGCAAACCAAGGGATGCTGGTGACCGCCATCACGGCATACAGCGACAAAATGTCACAGGCTGAAGTCAGCCTCACCGGTACAGCGTGATGCCGCCCCGGCCTTGCCGCTCCACTGGACGCTTGTGGATATTTTCGGCACACTCCGCGCTTTGCCGTGAGTCCGGGTTAACGTATTTCCTGATGACTCCCCGGCCCAGCATCGGAGACAGATCATGAGTCAATGGGTTCAACTGCGCATTCAAGCCAAGGCAGCACAAGTAGAAGCCTGTGAAAACGCCCTGCTGGCTCTGGGAGCCTTGTCAGTGACTCTGCAAGACAATGCCGACCAACCGATTCTGGAGCCTGAACTGGGCACGACGCCGATATGGGACGACACCCAGATTATCGGTCTGTTTGATGCCGAGACCCATACCGATGCTGTAGTGGAACAATTTCCGCTGATGTTTGCTGCCGAAGGCGGCAGTGGCCCGGTTGACTTGTTGTGGGAGCAGGTCGAAGACAAGGACTGGGTCCGAGCCTGGATGGATACCTATAAACCCATGCAATTTGGCCCACGACTGTGGGTCTGTCCAAGCTGGTGCAAGCCACCCCAGCCAGATGCCGTTAATCTGATGCTCGACCCCGGCCTTGCCTTCGGCACCGGCACCCACCCAACCACCGCCCTGTGCTTGCGCTATCTGGATGAACAGATCCAGGGGAATGAACTGGTGGTCGACTTTGGTTGTGGCAGCGGCATTCTGGGTATGGCGGCACTCCTGCTGGGAGCCAGTTCGATGGTGGGTATCGATATCGACCCCCAGGCACTGACCGCTACCCGCGACAACGCCCAACGTAATGATATAGCGCCAGAGCGCTTTGAGGTGTACTTGCCACCGCAAGCACCTGCGATTCAGGCAGATGTCACCGTGGCCAATATTCTGGCCGGGCCATTAAACGAACTGGCACCGGTTCTGGCCCAATTAACACGCGCCGGTGGTAAATTAGCGCTGTCCGGCCTGCTCTCACAGCAGGCAGACGAGGTTATTCAGCGTTATAACGAGTGGTTTGTGATGGATACACCAAAGCAACAAGAAGATTGGGTTATTATCTCTGGCACCCGTCGCCAGGGATAGGCCGCCGCTTGCTGAGTCCGTTTGGCAGTGCCGACCAGGAGCACGGAGCTCACGCGCCCATCCGATCGCCTGCCTTGTAGCAGCCACTTGATACACACCATAGGGTATCAAGTGGCCAAAGCATCCCGGCATTCGCCATTGGCGCATTTACTGTTTTGAACAACCGGAATAACCCTGAGGATTCATCATGGCCACGCATGTGACTCGCTGCCCACATTGCCAAACCAGTTTTCGCGTCCGCGACGAACACCTCACGATCGCCAAAGGCAATGTCCGCTGTGGCTCTTGCCTGCAGATTTTCAATGCCCTGAACCATCTGGTCAGCCCGACCGATGAAGACGCTCTCAAATCAACCAAACCCAACACCGGCACACCCAACGTATCAGCCCCCAAAGCAGCAGCAACCAACACCGCCAGACCACGGACTGACCAGACCATCGCCGGAGCGGCAGCGGCTGCCGCGATGGCAGCGGCCGCCGCCAAACCCGGTAAAGACAGACCGAACACATCCAAAGCGACAGTCACTCCTTCTGGTGACACCTCATCCACCCCTGCGGCTACTCCGACACCCGCAGCCAGTGACACCGATGCATTGGGTTCCATCAACCTCGAGTCCCAGCAAGAAGTCTCCACCGACGAATTGCTCGACAGCCTGTTTGGCAGCGCCAGTAATGACCAGGAAAACCAGGACGACGGTCTGGAATTTCTTGATACCGATAAGCTCGACGGTTTCGACAACTCAATCACTCTGGAAAGTCAAAGCCATGCACAACCCAGCCATCAACCGGATGAGCAACACAACAGCCAGCCTGAGAACGAACAGCCAGACGACGACGATGACGATGACCTGCTGATCCACGACGACATGGATCAACCGGATGATAACGACGCTATTGCCGATGACCCCTTTGCTGATCTTGGTCTGCGGGAACCCGAATACCTCGACCGTCCGGCACCCAGCTCCAGTCTTGATATTGACGACTCGCTGATCGATCTCGATATCATGGGCACCTCCCCGCTGAGCTACGATGTCAGCCTGCAAGAAGAAATCGAAGAAGAAGACGATACTGATGAGGACGATGACGAAGCCTGGGCCAGAGCGTTACTGAATGACGACGACGATAACGAACCACCAGCAGAAATTACTCGCGAACTGGGTTTGTCTGACACCAGCAAGGCAGCGCCACGTCAACGCCCCCCTGCCCCCAACGTGGCAGCGGCTGCCACTACAACCACTGCCAGCAGCACGCTCAACCAGAGCAAACCGGCCATCAGTTTTGAACTGGCCCCGGTACAGCCCGCGGACTCAAACGACCATGACACGCCCGAAAACAGCTTGCCACCCGGTTTCGGACAACCGTCACGCCATCAGGAATTGGCTGGCAATATCCATGCAACACCCTTACAGCTCGATACCGACAAGCAAAAACGGGCAGAAACCGGCTGGCTGATTGCCGCCATGGTGTTACTGGTACTGCTGGCTGGGCAAGTGCTGTATTTCAACTTTGACCAGTGGTCAAGAAGCCCTGGCACACGCCCTCTGTATCAAACCATCTGTTCCGTACTTGGCTGTCAGTTACCCCATGTTCAGGATGTCCGCACCATGTCGACCCGCAACCTGGTGGTACGTACTCACCCGACCATTGCCAACGCCCTGATTGTCGATACTCTGCTGCTGAACAACTCGGAATTTGAGCAGCCGTTCCCGGATCTGGTACTGATTTTCCGCGACCTGAATGAAAACGTTATTGCCAGTCGCCAATTCACCCCCGCCGAATATCTGGCCGGAGAGGTAGCAGGGCAACACAGCATGCCCGGCAGAACACCAGTACATATTGCCCTGGAGATTCTTGACCCTGGTCAAAATGCCGTCAGCTACGCGGTACAACTGGTAGACAATCAGTAATTCCGGAATAACCACAGGCTGTAAGAAAAATGCCATATTTGTTGGCAAAGTGGCCTTTATTCAACGGATTCATCCGAGTATGATAGCGCCACTTTTTTCCGCACACTTTTTGATCAGTCCATAGCTATCCATGCCCACAATTGGTAAATACACGCTAACCAGCCCCGCCGTGCTGGCACCGATGGCGGGGGTCACTGACCTTCCGTTTCGACGCCTGTGTCGACGTCTCGGAGCTGGCCTGGTAGTTGGTGAAATGATCGCCGCCAACCCCGACCTGCGCGCGACCCGCAAGTCGCGACAGCGGCTCGATCACAGTGGCGAACCCGAGCCGATTGCTATCCAGATTGCCGGGGGAGACCCCGAATCGCTGGCAGAAGGTGCGCGTTATGCTGTGGCCCAAGGGGCTCATATTGTCGATATCAATATGGGCTGCCCGGCCAAAAAGGTGTGTAACAAGGCCGCCGGTTCAGCGCTGATGAAAGACGAAGGTCTGGTGCGTGAAATTCTACAAGCCGTTGTTGCTGCCGTCGACGTACCCGTCACGCTGAAAATGCGGACGGGCTGGGCACCCGAACACCGTAATGCCGACGTCATTGCCAGCATGGCAGAAGCACTCGGCATTCAGTCTCTGGCCGTTCATGGCCGCACCCGGGCCTGCGGCTACAAGAATACCGTTGAGTACGACACCATACGGGCAGTCAAGCAATCAGTATCGATTCCGGTATTTGCCAATGGTGATATCACCACACCGCAAAAAGCGGTTGAGGTCATGCATTATACCGGTGCCGACGGTGTGTTGATTGGTCGCGCCGCCCAGGGAAACCCCTGGATCTTTCAGCAGATCAATCAGTTTCTGGCCACCGGAGCCGAACCGGAAGCACCACCGCCAAACGAAATTTATCAAACCTTGCAAGCCCACCTGCAAGCCCTGTACGCCTTTTATGGCGATTATCTCGGGCTGCGTATCGCTCGCAAGCATGTTGGCTGGTATATCGCCAGACAACCCGGTAGCGAAGACTTTCGCCGCCAGTTCAACCAATTGGATTCCATTGACGAACAAGGACACGCCGTTCGTCAGTTTTTCCTGGGGATCAGGAACTCGAGGGAGATTGCCGCATGAATACCCAAGCCTATATCAAGAAGGTTGATACAGTGACCGAACCAGCAGAACAGCACATCCGACTGGAAACGCCAATGGCGTCCAACCAGACCCTGCGCGACAGTGTCGAACAGGCGTTACAGAACTATTTCGATCAACTGGATGGCCAGGATGTTGCCGGGATTTACGACATGGTCTTGTCAGAAGTAGAAGTTCCATTACTCGAAACGGTAATGAAATATACCCGCGACAACCAAACCAAGGCATCCGTTGTGCTCGGTCTGAACCGTGGCACACTGCGTAAAAAACTCAAGCAGTACGGCATGCTTTAACCGGCATACAAACAGATCATAGCGGCTGCAAGGCCGCTTTTTGTTTTTCAGATATCGAATAATGTTAGCCAACTTGTTGCCAGGAATACTATGAGCCACAGCACTCCGACCGCTCCGTCACAGTCAGGCAGTACGCCTGTTCGCCGCGCCCTGATCAGCGTTTCCGATAAAACCGGTATTGTTGAATTTGCCCAGTCTCTGGTTGAGCTGGGAGTAGAGATTCTCTCCACCGGTGGTACCTACAAACTGCTGTGTGATAACCAGGTAGCCGCAGTAGAAGTCTCCGATTACACCGGTTTCCCTGAAATGATGGACGGTCGCGTCAAGACCCTGCACCCCAAGGTACACGGCGGTATTCTCGGCCGTCGGGGACAGGACGATGCGGTAATGGCAGAGCATGGCATCAACACCATCGATATGGTGGTTGTCAATCTGTACCCGTTTGCCGCAACCGTCGCCCGCCCGGATTGCGACTTGCCACTGGCCATTGAAAACATCGATATCGGTGGCCCGACCATGGTGCGCTCTGCCGCCAAGAACCACGCTCACGTCGCGATTCTGGTGAATAGCAGCGATTACAGCAGTGTCCTCGACGAACTCAAGTCCGGTGGTCTGAGCTACAAGACCCGCTTCAGCCTGGCATTAAAAGCCTTCGAACATACCGCGGATTACGACGGCATGATCGCCAACTACCTCGGCACCATCGACCAGTCGGCAGATGAACTCAGCGTCGATACACGGCTGGACTTCCCGCAAACGTTCAACAGCCAGTTTATCAAGGCGCAAGACATGCGCTATGGCGAGAACCCGCATCAGCAAGCCGCTTTTTATGTGGAAGCCGATCCCCAGGAAGCCTCTATCGCCACCGCCAAACAGATACAGGGCAAAGCGCTGTCGTACAACAATGTGGCCGATACCGATGCCGCTCTGGAATGCGTCAAGTCGTTCACCAAGCCGGCCTGTGTCATCGTCAAGCACGCCAACCCTTGTGGTGTCGCCGTGGTACCGGAAGCCGATGGTGGCATCCGCAAAGCCTACGATCTGGCCTTTGCCACGGACACCGAGTCCGCGTTTGGCGGCATTATCGCCTTTAACCGTGAACTGGATGCCGACACCGCAACCGCTATTGTCGAGCGTCAGTTTGTTGAGGTGATTATTGCTCCTGCGGTCACTGATGCTGCCGCAGCCGTCATCGAAGCCAAGAAAAACGTACGCTTGCTGGTTTGTGGCCAATGGCCTGCCGAACGTGCCCCGGCACTCGATTTCAAACGGGTGAACGGTGGTTTGTTGGTACAGGAACGCGACCACGGCATGATCCGCTCTGACGACCTGCAAGTCGTTACCCAGCGGGCACCGACCGAAGCAGAAATCAACGATCTGGTATTTGCCTGGAAAGTGGCCAAGTTTGTTAAATCCAACGCCATTGTTTACGCCAAACAGCGTCAAACCGTTGGGGTCGGTGCCGGTCAGATGAGCCGTGTGAACTCTGCCCGGATTGCTGCGATCAAGGCAGAACATGCCGGTCTGGCTGTCGAAGGTGCCGTAATGGCATCGGATGCCTTCTTCCCGTTCCGTGATGGCATCGATAACGCCGCGGCCAATGGCATCAAGGCCATTATCCAGCCCGGCGGTTCGATCCGCGACGATGAAGTCATTGCGGCGGCCGACGAAGCCGGTATTGCCATGGTCTTTACCGGAATGCGTCACTTCCGCCACTAAACAGTCTGATCAGGCGCCTGCAGCAGGCGTCTGACGGTTCGGAGAATAATCATGAAAGTACTAATCATAGGTTCCGGTGGCCGCGAACACGCACTGGCCTGGAAAGCCCTGCAATCTCCGCAGGTCGACACGGTATTTGTCGCTCCCGGTAACGCAGGCACCGCCCGCGAAGCCAATATGGTCAACGTCGCCATCGATGTGATGGATTTTGATGGTCTGCAACAGTTTGCCGAAACCAACGCCATTGGCCTGACCATTGTTGGCCCGGAAGCGCCCCTGGTTGGCGGTATTGTGAACCGGTTTCAGGCCGCCGGTCTGAAAATCTTTGGCCCGTCGGCCGGAGCTGCCCAGCTGGAAGGCTCCAAGGCGTTTACCAAGGATTTTCTGGCTCGCCAGCAGATTCCTACCGCGGAATACCAGAATTTCACCGAGCTTGAGCCAGCACTGGCTTATCTGCGTGAAAAAGGCGCACCGATTGTAGTCAAGGCCGATGGCCTGGCGGCAGGTAAAGGCGTGATTGTGGCAGAAACCCTGGCCCAGGCCGAAGAGGCCGTGCAAGACATGCTGTCTGGCAATGCCTTTGGTGATGCCGGTTGCCGCGTGGTTATCGAAGAATTCCTCAGCGGTGAAGAAGCCTCCTTTATCGTTATGGTGGATGGCAAAAACGTGTTGACCATGGCCACCAGCCAGGATCACAAACGCGTTGGTAATGGCGATACCGGCCCCAACACCGGCGGCATGGGCGCTTACTCTCCTGCTCCTGTGGTAACACCGGCCATTCATGATCGCATTATGTCCGAGGTGATTTACCCGACCGTGCAAGGCATGGCCGCTGAAGGCAATGATTACACCGGTTTTCTCTACGCTGGTTTGATGATCGATGCCGACGGAACGCCCAAGGTTATTGAATACAACTGCCGCTTTGGTGATCCGGAAACCCAGCCAATCATGCTGCGGATGAAATCCGATATCGTTGCCCATTGTCTGGCAGCGCTGGAAGGTACGCTGGACACGGAAATTGCCGACTGGGATGAACGCCCGGCCCTGGGTGTTGTACTGGCGGCTGGCGGCTATCCGGCGGACTACCGCAAAGGCGATGTCATCTCCTTGCCTGCCGACAACAGTCACACCAGCAAGGTGTTCCATGCCGGTACCAAAACAGCGGATAATGGCGATGTATTGACCGCTGGTGGCCGCGTACTTTGCGCCACGGCGTTGGGCAATACCGTGAGTGAGGCCCAGCAGGCCGCTTATCAGCTGGCGCAGCAAGTCAGCTGGCAAGATATGTTTTACCGTACCGATATTGGCTATCGTGCCATTGCCCGCGAGCAGCAATAAAATTCCGGCAAACTCCCCCGAACGTAATAATCAATGGTGATACGGCCGTGGTAATATCAACCGCCACACCGTTATCACCGTCTGGCAGGGCATTGCTTGCACTGCCAGACTCCAAGGTACCCCCATGACTGATATGGCAACAAGGCGACTTGATTTATCCTGGTTGGTACAGCTGCTTTGTCTGCTGCTGCTCAGCTACAATCACAGCAGCTGGGCCAGCAGTCCGGTATTGATCCCTGAGGGGGATTTTAATCACTCCATCAGCAGTTACGCTTCTATTCTGGAAGACCCGGATTCCTTGCTGGGTATTCACGATGTCCTCAGTCAATCGGTGCAACTGCGCTTTACGCCCAGTCATGCCGAGCATCTGCACTTTGGTACCAGCCGCTCTACATTCTGGCTACGTATCAGTCTGTACAACCCGTTTCCGTCTGAAAAGCAGGCCATCCTGGCACTCTCCAATAATCACATTCCCACAGTGTCGATGTTTGATATCAGTGATCGCGATAATATCCAGTTTATCCGTGGTTTTACCGAGTCGTCCGGCAGTTATCAGCAAGCACACCCGTTTTTGTTGACACTGCCCGCCATGTCGACCAGCAGCTATTTATTATCCATCTCCGGTAACAGCCTGCTGAACACCGATATCCGTCTACTGACGCCACAATATTTTTTGCAGAACGAGCAGTCACAATCGATCTCCATCGGCCTGGTCGCTGGCTGGCTGCTGGCAACAGCGGCTTATTTTATCAATATGGCATTAACCCGAAACTCCTGGCTGGCCTGGTGCATGTCGGGCTACTGCCTGGCCTCTACCATTTTTATTGCCAGCTGGCTCGGTCAGCTCGGCTTGCTGTTTGATCTTGAACTTGAACAATCCAATATCATCACCGATCTGATGACCGGAACGGCCATCAGCTGTCAGGTGCTCACGGCCTACTTCCTTGGCTGGAAAGGCCCTCATGCCCAATTGGTGCGACAGCTGTTGAGAGCCATGGCCATTGGCTCGATAGCGAGTGCCATCCTGCTGGTTTTCTTGCCATACAGCTACACTGAAATCCTGGCACCACTGCTGCAGCTGCTGCTGGCAATCTTGCTGGGTACCGGCTGCAGCCATCACAAGCCGGCACAACGCTGGCTGCTGGCCGGCACCCTGATAACCCTGATCGGTATCTCACTGGGCCTGCTGATCAATCACAATCTGCTCGAACTCGATTCGGTCAGCCAATGGATAGCGCTGTGGCTGCCATCCATCATGACCGCCTGCATGGTGATGGCGGTACTGTGCATCACCCGCCAGAGTGATCAATTTCTCGAGTATCCCAATCGTGGTGGTGTTATTCACCCAGAGATTCTGTCGCAGATTGCACACAAACTGCGCACTCCCATCAACGGCGTGCTCGGTATGAATGAACTGCTATCCGACTCCCCGCTGACAGACGTCCAGCGGGATTTCACCGAAACCATTACTCAAGCTGGCCAGGAAATGCTGCATATCACCAATGAAATTTCCGTACTGGCCAAGATTCAGGATGAATATCTGGAGCTGGATCAGCGCCCGTTTGATCTGGTAGCACTCACCAACAAGATTCTGGAACACCTCCAGCTGGGAGCCAATCGCAAACAGATTGAGCTGATGGTAGACCAGGCCGATGATCTACCAGCCCGGTTGATAGGTGACCGTAATCATCTGCATACCTTGCTGCACAACCTCTATTCCCAGTTGCTGGCGTACACAGAGCTGGGGGAAATCCGTACCCACTTGAGTCCACAGCTGAATAACCGCAGCCAGATCTATGGCGTATCAATCCAGATCCAGATCCAGGGCACCATCACTCACCGTGATGATTTGCGCATTATTCTGGAGCGGCTTAGCAATGCCAACCAAGCCAGCAGTCACACACCCTGGGATCAGGGTGTCTGCTGGCATCTGATTCGTTTTATGAAAGCCTCACTGGAGATGGAAAGCCTGTCCAACCACTCCGCTTCCCTCACCCTGTATCTGCCGATGGAACCGGAAGATACCGCGACTCAGATAAAGCGGGATCATGACGACAACCTGATTGGCATGAGCGTTCTGATTGTTGATGACAATGCCTCCCTGCGGAATGTGATTGAAAAACAGGTGCGGCGCTGGGGTATTCGAGTGGAAAGCACCTACAGTGGCAAGGAAGCACTGGCGATGCTGCGCAACCAGGCCGCCACAGGGCAGGCTTTTGATGCTGCCATTATCGACCAGGATATGCCGGTCATGAATGGTCTTGAGCTGATGCAACGTATTCAGGATGACTCGGCCATTACCCGCAAACCCAGGGTATTGATGCTGACGGGTCTCAGTATCAGCTCCGTCAGAAAGCAGGCACATGCGGTTGGTATTTATCACTTGCTGGCCAAACCAGCCAGTGGCGAACGCTTGAAACGGGCGTTACTGGAGCTGAAATACCACCCGCAACAAGACTGAACAGACTTACTGGATAGACTTAATCTTAATGTGCCAGCACAGAGCGCCCGGTTGCCCACCGGCGCAAATGCTGTAATTGCTCCGCCATCGTCACCGACAGTGGCTGGGTAGCATTGGCGGCATCGATCAATTGCGCAGTGGTCAGCGGTTGATGTCGGGAGCTGGCACCGTCGGCCACTCCGGATTCCGAACTGGCATACCAGGCTGCCACCACCACCTGCTCAATTTCAGCACCAGAAAAACCTTCTGTTGCTGCTGCCAGCAACCCCAGATCAACGGCATCGGCATCATGGCCCCGCTTGCCCAGGTGAATGCGGAAAATCGCCTCTCGTACACCGGCATCGGGCAAGTCGACAAAAAAGATTTCATCCAGGCGGCCTTTACGCATCAACTCCGGTGGCAAGGCATGAATATTATTGGCGGTTGCAACCACAAACACCGGTTGTTGCCGCTCCGCCATCCAGGTCAGCAAGGTGCCCAGCAAACGCTGGCTGACGCCGTTGTCCTGGCCACCTTCACCCGCCAATGCTTTTTCGATTTCATCAATCCAGACCACACATGGTGACATCAGCTCCGCCAGCTGCAGGGCCTCTCGCAAATTACGTTCGGTTTCACCAAAAAACTTGTTGTACAAGGCACCCATATCAAGCCGTAACAAGGGCACTCCCCAGCTCCCCGCCACGGCTTTTGCCGCCAGGCTTTTACCACTGCCCTGTACCCCGAACAGCAGCATTCCCTTGGGCCGCATATTGGCATCAGCTTGCAAGAACGCCTGCTGCCGTCGTTGCAGCCATTGTTTCATGGTATCCAGTCCGGCCACATCGCCAAAGCGGGCGGTGTCGTACTCAAACCCCATCACGCCATCCATATCCATTAACTGGAGTTTGGCCCGGCTGACTTCGGGCACATCGTCTGCCGTAATCGCACCGTCATCCACAATTGCCCCGCGAATCAAGCGCCGCGCATCGGAATAGGTCAAGCCCCGGAGGTTGGCAACCAACCGCTTCAGCGTCGCTTCATCGGTTTTGACCCGCATCCCGCTTTGAGCGGTATAACGACGCGCTTCTTCCTGCACCAGGGTCATCAGTTGCTGCTCATTCGGCAATTGCAGCTGGAAGCGTGCGCTCAGTCGCATCAACTCATCCGGTACAGTGAGGCGGTGACTGAGCAAGACCAGTGTCTTGCCGCCATTGGCATGCTGCAAGGCAATATCTTTCAGCAAGCGGACCGTTGCCGGTTCAGAGAGAAACGGGTGCAAATCACAAAAAACAAAAATCCCCCCCTGCTGCTGCTGCTTGATATGCATCAGCGCCCGGTCCGGTACTTCACTCTGCTCCAGTCCCGGGTCTTCACCAAACCCCAGTCGCCGCAAGCCATCGGTCAGGGTCCACTGTTGCAGTGCCATACCCCGTTTGATCGCCAACCGGGTCAGTAAATCCAGCGCCCGAGGTTCTTCGTGGGTTTCTATCACCAGAATGGGCGTATGGCGCTCCAGCATCAGGGCCAGGTCGTGTACATCCTGCATACTTTGATTCTCTCTGTCAGGCTGTCAGTAAGGGGAGGAATATCGATGATACGAATCATGCATCAGAACGCAGAAAAACGTAAACTGTCAGCAGATTCAGTTTTCCGGGGATGGCCTGCCATACCCGCATTGCGGAGAGACTTTTTATGAGCCAGCCAACCACTCGCCAATATTCCTTGCCTGACCGTTTGCTTGCCAGTGCCGACCAGGCCCTGCGTACTCTGGTACCGGGAGCCGCGGCCGCGTCACGTCCATCGCCGGCCCAGCAGCGTGAGCAGCATGAGATGACCGACGCCGAACGACAGCATGCCGCCGCCTTGATGCGTATTAATCATACCGGTGAAGTTTGCGCCCAGGCCTTGTATCAGGGGCAGGCATTAACTGCCAAGCTGGCTGATGTGCGCGAGGCAATGGAAACAGCCGCGGCAGAAGAAATCGATCACCTGGCCTGGTGTGAAGCCCGAATCAGGGAACTGGACGGCCATACCAGCCTGCTCAACCCACTGTTTTATGGTTTGTCCCTCGGTATTGGTGCCGCAGCAGGAAAGATCGGTGACAAGGTCAGTCTGGGATTTGTTGCCGCAACAGAGCAGCAGGTATGCAAACACCTGACGTCTCACCTCAGCGCCTTGCCAGTGCAGGATGAACGCAGCAAGGCGGTGTTGTTACAGATGCTGGAAGACGAAGCCAGACACGCAACCACGGCTCTGGAAGCCGGTGGTCACAAATTCCCCTTACCTATCAAGATGGCCATGAGCGCCGTGTCCAGGGTTATGACCGGGGCGACGTACCGGATCTGATCCTTGTTGTTTGTTATCGACCGTCTATGGGGTATCCGGTGTTTGCCCATACCCCTGGCCATAACTGCTGTCATCATAACAACCAGGGTTATTCGGTCGGTCGTTAGCGCAACAGGTTATGACGGCGTGCAATCCAGTAATCCATACTCAGATAGCGGCCACCACCGGTAAAAAACAGGCTCAGTAGCATAATAAAATAGGTCGCAACGAATTCGATGCCATTATTCAATATGGCAAAGGCACCGCGACCTGTCAGCCAGTCGTAATGACCGTGTTCCTGCAGAATCGTACGAGCGGCTTCCAGCCGTTCTGCCGATGCCATAATCCGCTCATTGGCCAACCAGCTGGAAGCATCGGCAATGGCCAGCCAACCGTACTGCCAATGTACTGACAGCGCTGCCATTATCATGATTAACATCAGCGGAATCGATATCCAGCGAACGGCCAGGCCGACAATCAATAGCCAGGCTCCAAAAAATTCAAAGCCCGATACCAGTGCGACCAGCACTTCCGGCATGGGCAGGCCCAGCCCCCAGCCTGTATTGCCAAACCAGCTGACTGTCTTATCAAATGTCATCATTTTGTCCCAGCCGGACTGCATCAGGACCGGAGCGAGATAGAGGCGCATCAACAGAGGGGCAAGGCCATCCAGTGGTTGCGCCGATCGCAAGACCCGGTCGGCTGGACGATAGAGTATATCGATAAGACTCATGAAAATTCCTGTCTGATAAATAGAGGATCAGCGCGTACCAATCCTCATGGGGTTATCAAGCTGTCGACACCATTTGGCCTCTGACAAGAAGTGCTGGAACGGCGTTATTCGTTGTCTTTGTTGTGGCCCTGCCAACCCGGTGGCTTGTCTTCCGGGTCATCACCCTGCGCGAAAGAACGCATCATGCCGCGTAATGATTGCATTTGCTGGCCAAAATTTTTACAGCCAGCGCAGATCATCGTATGAATTTTTAGCTCTGCCGTTTCTCCCAACGATAACTTGCGTTCTTGTGCTTCCGACATCAGCCGTGTTGCTTCACGACAATTCATCATGATTATGCCTCCTGTGCCCCTGAGAACCAGTTATTTTCCAGGCATTCCCGTAACTGCAGCCGCGCCCGATACAGCAAGACGTGCAAATTGCTGACACTGACCGACTGGGCAGAACAGATTTCGTTGCTGCTCAGTTCGAGAAATTCCCGCATCATAAAGACACGAGCCTGCTGTGCGGGCAAATGATTCAGGCAAGCATCAAAAACTTGCCAGAACTGCCGCTCATAAACCAGTCGCTGCGGGGCACCCCAATGCTGTGGGCGTTCGTCAGCTTGCCAATGCCCCCGATGGTCAAACAATTGGTCGTCCAACTCCTCACCATTCTTACAGCCATCGTCATCATCTGGCAGCATATGTTCCTGCAAACGATACTTCTGCCGCAAGATATCGGTGATTTTGTTCTTGAGAATGGCAAAGACCCAGGTTTTTAAAGCCGCCTGGCGTTTGAATGCATCGGCATTTTTCAGGGCACCAGCCAGCGCTTCCTGTACGGCATCTTCAGCGAGATGGTCGTCATTCAACTGCAGACGGGCGAACGACAACATCTGGTGACGTAATTGTTCCAGGAAATGGCGATCAGCGAGCGTATTGCTAGGAGTGTCAGTCAATGTATTCATCCATCTGGGAACATTTATTGGTTCTGTTCATAAAAACGGAAAGACAAAAACACGCTCCCTGTTGTCTCACCGCCCAATCAGAGCGGTGTTGGTGCCTCAACCATTGCATCAGTTGCCAATCGGGCATACAAGTTCAGATCCCGCCATTGCTCGTCAAATTCCAGCTGCGCTGGCAAGCAACCTTCATACTGATAACCCAGCTGATCCAGAAAGGCTTCATGCCGGGTCGAGCCAGGTAACAGCGCCACTTCCAGTCGATGTAATCCCAGCTCATTAAAACAAAAAGCCTCTATCGCGCCGATAATGGTTTCCAGCTCGTCAGCCTCAACGGATGGGCTGACGTCCCACTGCAGCCGAGCGCTATTCAGCATCCAGTTGATACTGTCCAGTGTGACACGCGCCAGCAGTTCTGCCAGGGCATCGACATCGCCGCTGTGACACTCCACCAGCCAGCAGGCCCCTTCACGGCTTTTGAATTTCATCGAGGCACGACGTAATTCATCCAGTGACTGTACCGATGCATACATCGGTGGTTTGGGAATATGGGCACTGGCATCAGGGTCTTTGAGCAAGCCATACAAGGCATCGCCATCCTGATCAATAACCGGTAACCGGATTACAAAAGGCCCCGCTTGCAGATTCCAGTTCATAGCCGTACCTCCACCGTTGTTGCTGGCAAAATATGGTGATAAAGCGTCTGGTCACAGTAGTCATCCTGCCCCAGACGCCAACCATCCCGCATCACCACGGAGCGCTGGAAACCGATGCTTTCCAGCATTGCCGGAATGGCGTCGCTTTGCCCCTGAATCCAGGCATACGCAACGCTGCGCAGGTGATATTTTTCCGCCATAAAGTTTATACAGGCAGTCAATGCCGCCGCCCGGTCAGCCATGGTTAAACGGGGTAAACCGTCGATTCGTAATGCCACTTTCAACAGGGATGGCTGCCAGTCATAGGCACTGGCCATCCCCAGCAACTGATAACCACTGTTGTCATCACCCAGTTCGATTGCCCACATCATGCCGCGTTGGGTGGCGGCCATTTGCACACTGAGTTCGATCATGCGATCCAGCTGCTCAGGTTGCTCCAGCGGGCGCTGGCCCGGTAATTCCGGCTGTTGATAAACCACAAACAGTGCGTCTCGGTCTGTCGCTTCCAGTGGCCGCAGGCGGCCGCCGTTAAATTTCAGCGTCGGGGTAAATTTCATTCAATATTCCTGAGTGACGTGTCACAGGCGCTGTTGCTGCCGGGCTGTGACGGGTATTAATATCTGCAGTCAATCACCGCTTTATTCATCCCCATAGTCATCATAACCATGGGCCAGATTTTCAAACCGCGTGTACTTGCCAATAAAGGCCAGGCGGTCGGTACCAATAGGGCCGTTACGGTGTTTGCCGGTAATAATTTCAGCCACGCCTTTTTCCGGCGTGTCTTCGTTATAGACTTCGTCGCGGTAGATAAACTGAATAATATCAGCATCCTGCTCGATCGCACCGGATTCCCTCAGATCTGACATCACCGGGCGCTTGTTCGGCCGTTGTTCCAGCGAGCGGTTCAACTGCGACAAGGCAATCACCGGGCATTCAAATTCCTTGGCAATGGCTTTGAGTGAGCGTGAGATTTCGGAAATTTCCTGGGTACGGCCTTCCGATTTTCCTGATACCTGCATCAGCTGCAGATAATCCACCATGATCAGGGCCAGATCGCCGCTTTCACGGTAAATCTTGCGAGCGCGGGCACGCATCTCCTGCGGTGTCAGGGCGGCGGTGTCATCGATATAGAGTGGCAAGTCTTTCAACATGGTGACAGCGGCGGAGAGCTTGGGCCAGTCTTCTTCAATCAGCTTGCCGCTACGAATCCGGCTCTGATCAATCTTGCCAATCGACGACAACATCCGCATCACAATCGATTCTGATGGCATTTCCATCGAGAACACCAGGCAAGGGCGCTTGCTGGCCAGCAAGGCATTTTCGACCAGATTCATTGCAAAGGTGGTTTTCCCCATCGATGGCCGCGCGGCCACAATCACCAGATCGGCTTTCTGGAAACCGGAGGTGCGCTGGTCAATGTGATCAAACCCGGTGGTCAGCCCGGTCAGGCCATCGGGCTGGTTGAACATCTGATCGAGTTGATCGAGGGTGTTTTTCAGAATCGGGGCAATTTTTTCAGGGCCACCGTCTTTGCGATTGCCTTCGGCGATTTCGGCAATGGCTTTTTCAGCATCCGAGATCAGGGTCAGGGTTTCATCCCCACCTGGCTCGTAGGCTTTTTGCATGATGTCGCTGGCGGCTTCGATCAGGCGGCGCTGCTGCGAGCGCTCTCGAACAATTTCGGCATAGGCATCGCAGTTCTCGATCGACGGTGTCATATCGACCAAACGGGCCAGATAAGAACCACCCTTGATGCTTTCCAGCTGGCCACGCTCTTCCAGTTCTTCTGCTACCGTCACCACATCAATGGCTTGTTCAACCGAAGACAAATGCTGGATAGCACGAAAAATCAAGCGATGATCATGGCGATAGAAGTCGTTGTCCCGCAGTGTTTCACTGACCGACTCCCAGGCGCGCTCATCCAGCATCAAGGCCCCCAGTACCGATTGCTCCGCCTCTACCGAATGCGGAGGGGTACGCTGGCTGGTGGTTGCCGTGTCATCGTTGTGATAGTCGTCAGTCATACCATCCTTCCTGAATACTGTCTGATCAATACACGCTGTGCTCGTCGCGGGCATGCTGAAACGCAACCTGGCGCCCAGGCATCAGGCATAAAAAAAGGCCCTATAGAGTCTTTCCCTATAGTGCCTTTTTCCTCGCAGCCGGTGAACCGGTATAACCCGTATCCACAGACTGACAGCAGTTACTTATTCAGCCACAACGTGCAGTTTCAGTACCGCTTCTACTTCTGGGTGCAGGTGAATCGCCACATCAAATTCACCAACTGCGCGGATTGGACCCGTTGGCAGACGAACTTCTGCCTTGGCCAATTCAACGCCGGCTTGAGAAGCCAGGTCGGCAATATCGCGATTACCCAGAGAACCGAACAGTTTGCCTTCATCACCGGCTTTAACGGCAACAGACAGTTCGATTTCTTCGATTTTCTCTTTACGGGATTCAGCTTCAGCCAATTTGGCTGCTGCAGTCGCTTCCAGTTCAGCGCGACGCGCCTGGAAGTGTTCAACGTTTGCTTTGGTTGCAGGAACTGCCTTGCCTTTAGGGATCAGGAAGTTACGTGCATAACCAGGCTTAACGTTAACCTGATCACCCAGTTCACCCAGGTTAGCGACTTTTTCTAACAGAATAATTTGCATCTTGGATTCCTCATTACAGGGAGTCGGTGCTATTTGTCACCAGACGCCGTGTCTTTTAGTCGCATGCGGATATCTAGTACGCTATCCAGCACCGCTACGAAAATTAGTAATGTGTACATGTAAGGCCCAAACACGACCAGACCGATATAAATCGGCAACAGCCAGTTCGAGCTGGCGTTAGTGCCATGCACCACGCCATGGAACACTGCCAGGCCTGCCAACATCATGGCCACGGTTAACACCGGTACCATGCCAGACAATCCCGGCAACAACTGGCCTGCGGTAAGCACAACCAGTACGGCAGGCAGTGTGAATGCCAACGGCAAACGCAACTGTCGAAATTCAATGCCAAACCCTTTCGGGTTATACAAGGCACTCTGCCAATAGCGTCCCAATAACAGACACAAGATAATAACCAGTGTGTGCAAAGCGGCCAGTACCCCATGAATCATGGGGGCAACCAGAGGTTGCAAGCGCGCTTGTAAATCCGGACTGGATTTTAACGCTTCACTGACGGCAACCTCGCTACTGGACACTACCAACGGCAGTACATCGGCCAGCAACAAGGGCAAACACCAATAAATCAATTCTCCCAGTACCACCGCCGTCAGAATCGCCCAATCAAGACGAATCGAATAACGAAGTACCTGAGCAGCCAGGATTGTTCCTGCTGCTACCAGAACAGGGGTCGGATCACCTGCTGCCATCCATGCCAATGCTGGCAAGGAAGACCACAGGACCATCGGCAGACTGTCCCTGGAGGGCTGACGCAACAGCACCAGCGCCTGGAACGCTGCTCCCAGCCAAAACAGCATGGGGACAGCGTAAGCAATGGCCGCAACCAGAGTTACCCTCTGGCGGCTTTGCATGGCCCATTGAGCCAGATTTTTCATGCTTGATGCTCATGTTGATTAAGGTAAACGGGCTTGTGGCTCAGTTTATCCAACCAACAAGACCAATCAATTATCGTGCGCGTCTGAATACGGCAGCAGTGCAATATAACGTGCACGCTTGATAGCAGTAGACAGCTGACGCTGATACTTGGCGCGCGTACCAGTGATACGGCTTGGAACAATCTTGCCGGTTTCAGTGACATAGCCTTTCAGGGTATCCAGATCTTTATAATCGATCTCTGTGACACCTTCAGCAGTGAAACGGCAGAACTTGCGACGACGGAAAAAACGTGCCATGAGTAACTCCTCTCTTAATCTTCGTCTTTGGCGGAATCGGCAGAATCTTCAGTAGCAGATTCTTCAGTCTCAACCGCTTTTTCACGGTTGTCTTCGCGCGGCTCAGGACGACGACGATCTTCGCGGCTTTCAGCAGCTTTGATCGGAGAAACATCAGTCACCGCTTCATTACGACGGATCACCAGGTTACGCAGAATGGCATCGTTGTAACGGAAGTTGGTGGTCAGTTCGTCCAGGGCTTCCTGGGTACACTCTACGTTCATCAGAATATAGTGTGCTTTATGAACATCGTTGATCGGGTAAGCCAGGTGACGACGGCCCCAATCTTCGAAACGGTGGATAGATCCTGCAGTGCCTTCGATAGTCGCGGTGTAACGCTCAACCATCGCTGGAACTTGTTCGCTTTGATCTGGGTGAACCAGAAAAACGATTTCGTAGTGACGCATTGTCAGCTCCTTATGGGTAAAAAGCCTTCCGGCCAATCCGGTAAGACAAGGAGTCCGTTTTTATTATCAGCCGCTGTGGCGCTGTAAACAGCACCGCGGATTTAACAATAGTGTACGGATAAAAAGGAGCGCGGAATTTACCAGAATAACGGTGAAAAAACAAACAGGAAACGTATTCCTTGCGAGTGCTGTGATCGCGGCGGGATGCACGGCCCCTTATTCCGGATTTTTGTGTTTGGTATGGCTGGCCAACCCAGCACAGGTACCGCACAGGCCTTGCTGCGGCATCCAGTCACATTGCTGCTACATAACCCGGGAGTTATTCTGCTTGCGGGCTATGAGGGTAGCTCGATTCCCATCTGCTGGGGCGCTGATCTGATTCCGTCAGCGCTTTCAGCCTTTGCGCTAAGCAACGCCCGTAACCAACAACAATGGCACTGTTATTGGCTACGGGCGATTTTCTTGACGCTTTCTCACCGTTTTACCTTTTTCTTTCTTGTTCTTTCCGCTCGCCACACGCTGCGTTTCATGCCAGCACCGTCACATTCCGGATAACGCCAAACGGCGCAATCTGCACAGCCTTGGGGTATATTGCGCAAATAGATCCCGACTCTTCAGAGGCACAGCTACAACGATGACTTCCACTCTCCCTGATATCGAAATTTACCTGTTAAAAGCCGAACCGGAGCAAGTACGTGCCTGGCTCGAATCCAGTATTGGCCCCGTCACCGACACAACCCTCAAGGGTAACAGCCACTTCTGGCGTTGTGAAAATATGGACATGGTGTTTACCGTCCGGGCAGAAGGTAATTTCGACAGTCTATGGATCAAGCAGAACCATACGCCATGGGCAGATGATCTCGAATGTGCCCGTTCGGCCCATCATGTGCTGGAAACCGAGATTCGCTGTGCTGCCCGCGTTTGGAAAGAATCTGAAACCGAAGACCAGCCAGGCTGGGTCAAGCTGACCCATGGACAGGAAAAGCCATTCGAATGGAAATAATCATTCTCTATTGCAAATAAGAATAATTATCATTAGAGTGGTCTTGACCTGATCAGAAAGAGACCACGCTTATGTCCGCCACGCTACTCGCCTTTCCGACGCAACCTGCCCAGATCAATGCCATCCCTGACTCCGGCAGCCGCAGCAATAACCCCTGGCCACAACTGACTTCCGGGTCCAGCAACAGCCGGCGACTGGAACAACTGGAGCAGTTGATTCCGCAGCAACACAGCGATGTGTTACTGACGCTCTGGGTGAATGAATATCTGGATATCGGCTTGGAACTGGCAGAAGAGGCCGGCAGCCGTCACCTGCCAGCCTTGCAGGAAAGCTGGCTGCGTCGCCTTTACAGCCACCTGCGTAACACAGCTTTTGCCGATGACTGCAGCCCTCAATGTCGGCAACTGTGCCTTGAAAGCCTGTATCAGCCCTTTTTTGCCCTGCGCTACTTATATCGGCAGCAGCCACAAGGGCGTCTCTGTATCCGCCGCCTGAGTCAGGATTTATCAGCCTCTACCCGCTACCTGATTTAACTGGAGCCACATCAATGACAGATATCGCTATTCTGTACGACAGCAGCTGTCGTTGTTCGACGGCGACCGCCTGCGCACTGGAGCACCATATTCATTGGGCTCCGGTCGCGCTGTGCAATTTGCTTAGCTGTATTCCGGAAGATATCCAGCCCTACCACACCCTGGTGATGGCGCTGCCAATCCATGCTTTTGGCACTCCGGAAACCCCTTGGGCAGACGCCTGGCCTATTCTGGAAGAGTTGAGTTATCACGGTAAACAAGTAGTGCTGTGCGGCACGGGCAACGAATTCTGCTATGACGATGACCGCCTGCACGCCCTAGCGCAGCTCAGTACTCAACTACAACAGCTAGGGGCTGAATTGCTCGAAGGGCTGACCGATATGCCCATGACGCTGCTGAACCAATGGCTGACACAACAGCACCCATGCCGCAGGCAACCGCAAACCCGGTTGATCTACTCCGATGGCCAGTCAACCCGACAACAACCACTGTACGACAAAGAGCTGGAAGCACTGGTCGAACGTATTCGGCTGCGCTACCAATCCAGTGGCACCATGCCCATGGCACGACCTCACCCCAACAGGCTGGACTGACACCCGATTCCCTTATTGACCACTGCTGCCGACCCGTAATCCAATCACTACCGGGTCATGATCGGATGAACGATAGCTATCGGCCTGACCATAGTGATCAACTGACGCATAGCTCTGACCATTGGCGTCGGTTTCATAACCCATCAGTGCATCTTCCACCGAGTTGATATGCCAGGCGCCCGCACTGACCACGTGATCCGCAAAGGTGGCCGTTGCCAAGGCATGGTCCAGACTGCCGAGCAAGCCGTTGTAACTGTAGGTATAAGGTTTCGCTTCGGTTGCCACATCCGAGCGCTTGAGGTCGTGGTATCCCCCTGCCAGCAATACCTGCAGCGGGTCTTCCTGGCTGTAAGCATTCAAATCCCCCATCACCAGGACAGCGGTGGATGTCACCCCCGTTGGCTGTGTTTGCAAATACTGCAACAAGCCAGTAGCCGCCCGGGTACGCATAAGATTGCAGTTACCCTGGCCATCGGCACCTTCGTGTTGCTCATGACAAGCCGAGCCTTTTGATTTGAAATGATTGATCGACAGCGTAAACACAAAGTCATGAAACTCGAACGACTGGATCAGGGATGGCCGGTGTTTGCGGTCGTTGAATAACACGCCCTGCCGGTCACGTGGCGAATTGGCCGATGACAGCACCTGGGTCGTGCCCCGTAACCGAAGACGTCCAGGCCGATACAGCAATCCGACCGTAATGGCATCCGTACCAATACGCAGCGTGCCCGGGTCCACAAACGCATACTCATCGCCGGGAGACTGCAAGGCATTCATGGCATCCAGCAATTGCTGAATGGCACTGTGCTTGTCGTAGCCGTCGTTTTCGATTTCCATCAAACCAATGATATCCGCATCCATGGCAGCCATCGCCGCGACCACCTTGCTGCTTTGTAACTGGAAGGCGGCGTAGGTACTGGCACCACGGGAGGCAGGAAAGCCGCCACCCTGGCCATCACCGTTAAAATAGTTCAGCACGTTCATGGAAGCGATACGCAAATTGGCATCCGCACTCACCGTTGGTGTCGAGGTACGGGCATGACTGGCAGCCATACGGTATCGTTCGGGAATCAGCATAAAATCGTTTTTGAAATGATGGATCACGCCGCTCAAGGTGGTAAATGAATCACCGATCCGTACCGGGTTATCGGCGCGGTAGCCGGTTGTCGCATCAGGAAAAGGAATAAATGTGGGGTAACGGCCACTCATGCCGTCATCCACCAACAACCGGTCCAGCGCATAACGTTCAAGCAATGCATCCGCGGCCTCTGACCCTGGTGGTACGACATCGGTCGGCTGAAAATGCAAAGAGGAAGACACCACCAGCTGACCATAATTGCCTAACCCATAACCGGCACCATACAAGTCGGCAACCAGCAGCCGGGTGTGACTGTGCACTCTCATGCCTTCGAGGGCTTCCCAGTCGGCCAGATCCCTCACCGGCAAGACCAGCGGCTGCGCCCGAGGTAACGCTGTATCCCGGCGACACACCGTCAGGTCACGGATATTACCCAGCCGCGTCACTCCTGACGTTTCCCCCACGGTTCCCTCCAGCCGTACGGTATCACCGACACGAATATCCGCCCCTTTGCTTTTAACAAACACCCCTTCTGAACTGCGGGCATCGTTATCGGCATCGGCGTCTTCTTCCTGTATCCAGAAGCCCCCATAGCCCACCCGGGCATCCAGTGTGACCACGGCTTCCACCAGCACCCGTCGATTATTCAATGGGCTGGTATCGTCACTGACATGGCGAATACGGCCCTGGATAGCACTGATCCGGGTAACGCCCGTTGGATCACCACACTGCCCGGACCGGGATTGTTCCGGCTGATCGTGGCACGAATTCCGCGCACCGGGAGTCGCTTCGGCAACCTGAAAGGCGGCACCGGAGCGAGCGGAGGTGGCACAGCGCTGGGAAGAATGCCTGTCTTTGTCGCCCGCTGAATCTTCATCGACCTGCACCGGGTCAGCCAGCATCAGGACGCTTAATAGTCCGCGATCGTCCGCATCACGGGTACCGTACACCAGAGCATCCACCAGATTGCTGGCGGTGACAGCCGTACCTTTGGGGAAATCAGCCACCGAACCATGGTACAGGGCAACGGCATCGGCACCGTTTTGCAGAATATTGTTCCCTATTTCCAGGCCGCAACCAGCGATCGTGGCAGCGCTACCACAGACCACAAAATACCCTTCCGCATTTGTGCGCCTGGCCGACAAATCCAGCGCCAGATAGGCGCGGTCGTTGCTGCCGTTATACAGCACCAGTACGTAGCCGGTTAATGACGTCGCGCCACGACCACCGTTGTACAGCTCGATAAATTCGGCGCTGTCATTGCCTTCGGTGTCGGCATCTACCTCATTGATCAGTAGTGTTGCCTGACAGCTCAGTGCCAGCAGCAAAAGGCCAACCGCCGCCAGTACCGAATAAAACGTGCGCATCATCGCGACCTGCTTATTATCAGAAGATGAAGAGAATGGGATACCGCGACATGGCACACCAGGCTACGGCATGCCAAACGAGCGATGGTAACGATGGCAGTCCTGTGCCATCGGGATAAACAGACAATGGATAACGTCAGCCCGATGCCGCTACGCTAGGATGCCATCCCGCTTAACGCGCAGGCCTGCCAACCAGCTTCCAGCGCCGCTTGTGGCAACACGTTCAGATCGATCAATTCCAGCCGGTTTTCAAAAGCAATGACACTGGCGTCTCCCAGCATCTGCTCCGTCAGAGTGCCTTCGCGCAGATTGAATGCCACTACCCCGGCGTCGGTTGCCAGTACCGCCTTGGCTCGTTCAATCTCCAGGCTATACAACCAGTTCCGCAATGCCGCCAACGAAAACAGCCATGGCTGCGCAATCAACCAGCCTAACGCATGATAGCCATCACCCTGATGTGGCAAAGCCCGAAAAGATTCACCAGCTTCCAACTGCAACGGCTGAGTCAGATCCAGCACCGGCGGGAGCCTGAGTGTTGTATTACTTGCCGTTACGCTTGCTTCTGATGCTCCAGTCTCAGCACCGGCTGCGATCAGCAAGTCGGGAGACAGCTGCCCCTGGGTAATCCGGACAGCCTGGAGTTGCGGATTCTCTAACTGTCGTTCGGCCACCAAGGCATCAAACAGCCGCAGATCTTCCGGCTGACAGACATCGATTTTATTGGCCACCAGCACATCCGCTACCGCAATCTGATCGGCGTAAATCTCATGCTGGCGATATTTCGGCTGACTCAGATGGCGCGGGTCGACCAGCGTCACCGTGTTTGCCACTTTCAGCACATCCTGATAACCCGACTGGGAGAGTATTTTCAGAATCTGGCGCGGATGACCCAGCCCGGTTGGCTCAATCAGCAAGACATCCGGCTTTTCCCGACTGATCAGACTGTTCATGCCAATCTGGAACGGCAGCCCCGAGACACAGCACAGACAGCCGCCAGGGACTTCCCGTACCACCACCCCGTCTCCCAGTGTTTTCAATATGGTGCCATCCACCCCGACTTCGCCAAACTCATTCACCAGTACCGCCCATTTTTCTCCGGCTGGACGATGCTGTAACAAATTCAAGATCGTGGTGGTTTTGCCTGTCCCCAGAAAACCGGTAATAACAGACACCCGCACCTGGGGAAGTGGCGGTCTTGATGCTGTTCCAGCACGAGAGACCGAACCCGTGGTACCGGAATCTCCCTTGTCGGAAGCAGAGCAAGATTGATCAGTGGCTGGTGTGTCAGGAAGGGCCATAGCAAAATCCGCAGCAGGTCAAAACGTTGCAGATTAACATAGACGCTGTATTTTGACTTGTTGCGCCTCGCCCTGGCCGCTTGCACAGCTTAGGCCGGGCAGCTTATCAAGCCATTGAGCAACACCTTTTGGCAGCGCCAGATCAACGAATGATCTGGCATATGCCGATCATGCACTGCAAGTCAGCTCAACTCGCGCATCACAATCAAGGGCGCAACACGAATGGTTTTGCGCAAGAGCAGCGTCGCCAGCCCGGAGAGTACCAAAGCCGACAGCAAGGGTAACCACAACCAGATCCAGCCCAGACCACTGTACGGAATAGCCAGTACCTGGGTGTACAAGGCCCAGCACAAGGCTTCGGCGGCCAGCAACGCCAGCAACGCGGCAATCAGTCCCATCAGAGAAAACTCACAAAGCTGGGCCTTGCGTATCATCCCACTGCTGGCTCCCAGGGTTCTTAGCAGGGCACCTTCCTGCAAGCGTTCCCTCAGGCTCGCCACCAGTGCCGAGACCATTACCAGCATCGCGGCGATCAACACCACCGCCAGGATCAGCTCCACCGCCAGGCTGACCTGATACAACAACGATTGCAACTGCCCCAGCAACGCCTGCATATCAAGGATATTGATCGCTGGAAATTCCCGGATCAGGCTGGTCAATTCGGCCTGGGATTGCTCCGGGACGTTAAAGCTGGTGATGTAGCTGGGCGGCAATTGTTCCATCAGGTCAGAGGAAAACATCATAAAAAAGTTAGGACTGAGTGAAGTCCAGTCGACTTCCCGCAAACTGCTGACACTGGCTTCAAACTCAACACCGGCGGCTCGGAAAGCCAGGGTATCCCCCAGTCGTACACCTAACCGCTCCGCCAGTTCAACTTCTATCGACAGTTGGCCGGAACCACTCATCGCTTGCCAGTCCCCAGCCACAATACGATTGGAGGACGGCAACTGATGATCAGCCGTCAGCGCCAGATCGCGATCAATCGCACCTATATTCTCCAGCCCCAGCTCCTGGATACTGCGACCATTAATGGTCAGTAATCGTCCCGGCACCATGGGATAAATGGTCTGGGCATCAAAGCCGCGTTCTACCAGCCCGCTTTGAAAGCCTTCCTTGTCGTAACTCTGGATATTCATGGCAAATACATTCGGGGCATTGGCTGGCAAGCTGTTTTGCCAGTCAGCCAACAGGTCATTACGCAGCATCGCAATCACGATCATGACTTGCAGTGTCAGTGAAAAAGCCAGTATTTGCCCGGCAGTCTGGCGGCTGTTACGGCTCAGGTGCTGCCAGGCAAAACGCCAGTGTAGCGCCAGGCTGGTATTTTCCAGTCGCTTGCGTAAGCCGGAGATACCCAGCTGCAATACTCCGAGCAAGACCAAGACCAGAAGCGATCCGCCCCCCATCACTAACAAGGTGAGTAACAAATCACGGGTAAACACCCACAGCAACAAGGTCAATGACAACAACGCCAAACCGGTCATCAGCCAACCGGCCAATGGCACCGGTGTCAGATCCCGCCGCAACACCCGCAAGGGTGACACGGTTGCCAGCGGCAGCAGATGCGGCAAGCCAAATCCCAACAGCGTCACCAACCCGGAGCTGAGGCCCAGCAACCAGGCCAGCGCCGGAGCGGCGGGCATCTCGGCAGGCAAAACATCCGCCAGTAACTGGATAATCCCCGCTTGCAACAGCAGCGCCAGTAACGCCCCGGCCGCTGCCGCCGCCACGCCCAATATCACCAGTTGCCAAAGGTAGAGCCGCAGCACATCAGCCCGGTGCAAACCAAAGGTACGCATCAGGGCGCTGATATCAAAATGCCGGAGGGCGTAACGCTGCGCTGAAATCGCTACCGCAATGCTGGCCAGCACCACCGCCAACAGAGAGGCCAACGCCAGATACTGACGGGCTTTTGCCAGCGAACGAGCCATACGCTGATTGCCATCTTTCAGGGTTTCAAATTTTTCCTTGTCGCTGAGCGGCCACTGGTCTTGCAGCTGTGCCAGAGCATCCGGCTCCCCCTGCATCAGCAAGCGATAGCGCAAACGACTGCCCGGCCCCAGCAAGGCACTGCCCTGAACATCGTCCCAGTGCACCATCATCCGTGGCGACAAGCTGTACAGGCCACCACCACGATCAGACTCTTCCATGATTTCCCCAGTGACCCGGTAGCTTTTGTCCCCCAGTTCCAGCTCATCCCCCAGAGAGGCACCCAGCAACGCCAGCAAGCGCGGTTCAACCCAGGCTTCTCCCGCTGCCGGGCCATGATTCTGTAACACCGGTTCCGGATGACTGGCGGTGATCACCTTTAATCGCGCCTGCATCGGATAGCCGTTATCCACCGCCTTGATTGCTGCCAGCGTCATATTGTCGCCGTGTAACACCACACTGGGAAAAGTCATTAACTGAGCGGCTTCCAGACCCAGACCGACTGCCAGTTGCCGTTGTTCATCGGTAAAGGGGGCGGTGGATCGAACCCGCAAATCAGCCCCGAGCCAGGCACTGGAGTTATCATCCAGCGACAGCTCGAGGCGGGCACTGAACAGCGCAATGGCAGTGGTGGATGTCACCGCAATCAGCAGCGCCAGTAAAATCAGCGTTAATTCACCACTGCGGGCCTCACGCCATAGCAGCCGTAATGCCAGCCGCCACTGCGCCAGTAAGGGTAATCGGGTCATGGGTAATGTTGTCATGCCGAAGCCTCGGCGACAGTCACATCCTGCAGTTGGCCATCGGTCATACGTACCTGACGCTGGCAACGCTGTGCCAGTTGTGGGTCGTGAGTCACCAGCACCAGCGTGGTGCCGTAGTCAGCGTTCATCTGGAATAACAAATCTTCAATCTGTTTGCCGGTGGCGCGATCCAGATTACCGGTGGGCTCATCAGCAAACAGAATATCCGGCTGACCCGCAAAGGCCCGCGCCAGCGCCACCCGTTGTTGCTCCCCCCCCGACAACTGGCTGGGGTAATGACTGATACGATGACCCAGACCAACGCTGTCCAGTAACGATTTTGCTTCACGCTGTGGTTTTGTTTGCTGGCGAATTTCCAGCGGCAACATGACATTTTCCAGTGCCGTCAACCCTGGCAATAACTGGAAGTTCTGAAACACAAAGCTGACCCCTTGCGCCCGTACTGCCGCCCGCTGGTCTTCATCCAGCTGGTCGAGCCTGTGTCCGAGCAGTGACAGCTCACCAGCAGAGGGTAAATCCAGCCCGGCCATAATCCCCAGCAAGGTGGATTTACCACTGCCGGAGGTACCGACGATGGCCAGACTGGTACCTGCTTCCACCTGCAGGGAAACCGCCTTCAATAACGTCAGCGGTTGTCCTCCCGCTTGTACTGTTTTACCAACACGGGTTAACTCAAGAGCTAGGCTGTGGTGACCGTCTGTCGCAGAGGACGAGGCCGGTTTTTCAAGGGGATCAAGCGAGATGTCGCGGTTATTACGCATGGCTAATATCAAAATCCTGTTAGTGGCACTGGTCGTATTGACCGGCTTGCCGTCACTGGCAGAACCGGCGGATACCGGGCGTCACGCTGCCCCGATGATTCTCGTCGTTGGAGACAGTATTAGTGCCGGATTCGGCGTGCCGATTCAACAGGGACAGGTCACTCTGCTTCAGCAGCAGCTGCAACAGCGTGTTCCACTGGTCACGGTAGTCAATGCCAGTATCAGTGGCGACACCAGCCAGACCTGCTGATAATCGAACTCGCGGCAACGATGGCCTGCGCGGCACACCACCCAGCGTTATCCGCAGCAGATGATTGCCATGGCCGAACACAGAGGCATCATGCTGCTGGGTATGCAAAATTCCCCCAATTATGGCACTCGCTACACCGACGGCTTTGCCAATATTTATAACGAAGTTGCCTATCAGGGGACATCTATTTAATCCGGTGCTCACTCTGGGCTACCGGATGGTTTCGAATCACGAAGCCGACTTGCAGGCCTG